>CAYHZL010000114.1:0-11636 GCA_964361075.1 uncultured Chitinophagaceae bacterium | reverse complement strand
GGAATCTATTTGTGGATGCCCGATAAGAGCATTCGGGCATGACGAAGATACCCCGTTGCTTGCGGCGGGGAGTTTCATTTGAGAAATATTCACCAAAGCAACCACAAGAAATAACTTTGTTTTGTATCAGTGCGATAAAAATAACAATGATAAATATTGAGAGGAGAATGATAAGCGCCAAACCCGCATAACGAGTCTGTTTATTTGTCGACCCTTAAAAAGTCCTTTAGCTACCCAACTCCCGAAGGGATGGCTTTGCCATCTTCGAGGGTTTCATTTAATCATTATGAAATGTTTTTTTCAGTTTCAACGATTTTATCTGATAACCCTCGATTCGCCGCGGCGAATCTATTTTTTCAGGGATAATTAACAAGTTTTTAGAAGCGCCCTTAAAAAGAGAAACTTATCTTTAAGAATAAATTTTGTCCTTGCAAATTATTACTTAGGAGATAAACATTAAGCATGGAAAGCTCTTTGAGACCCGCTCCGTATTCGTAAAAATTTGAATTCAACGAGGGAAAACCTGCAAAATTACTTTCGTTAAAGATTTTAAAGCTGAAAATACGCCGGCAAATACCGGCCTGAAAACATAAATCTTTGGTAATTGAAAGAGGGTTACTTCCATTCTGATACGCAGATAATTTCGCAATTGATAGTCATAGTCTTGCAATGTAAAAAAGGATAATGGATTATCCCATTGCTGTAGACTTTTTACCTTGCTAACAAAATTCATTTCCTGAATAAAATCTGACTTGTTTTGAATCTGACCGAAAATCCTAACATCTGCTTTGATTGGAGTATATATCTCCTGATAGCGGTGAAGGTCAAAATTGAAAACCCATCTTTCTTCAGAGGCATTTAATATACTGCGATCCCCATAATCACCTGAGATGACCACATTGGTAAATGAATTTCCATGGTAAAGCGTTTGAGAACTCAATTTGTAGTCAAAATTTTCATAATACCCTAACGAAAGTCCTATCGTATGATTTCGGTACGACTGAATTTCATAATTACTTTTGTACTGTTTTTTCTGATCAAACAAACTGTAATCAGTCTTGTTACTAAGCGGTGATTGCCAGTTATAGGTTATCACCGGAGTGATTCTTAATCGGCTTACTGGAGAAAATACATAATTGACCGAAACGGTTTTACTTTGATAGTAATGAAAATCATCGGAATGATTAAATAATGCACTGTAGGTCTGTGCGCTTCTATTAAAGGGAAACCGTCCTAAGTTAGTCGTCTTGCTGTTGATATCAAGATTCCAACTATTATATCGTACATCAATTAAAGCAGACGGTATTTCACTCGAAAACGCATATCCCAGTGAAGTGAACATATTTAGATCACTACGATTAATGATTTGGTATTCAAATCCGAGATAATGTCCCTCAATTTTATTGAAATGATACCAATTAGAGAATTGGTTAATTCTAAAATTCCCTACGCGTGCTGGATAGTCTAACAAGAGAGAAGGTAAGTCTCCTATCAAAAACATTAAAATCTTGCGATACAGTGGACCCTGAACAAAGACCGTGTCAATTATTCCATTATGCTTCGCTTCTTCTTCGGTCAAGGGCATACCAAATAATTTATTTCTCGCAAAATCCAGATCGTATGTTAGGTTGGGTTCTGATATAACGGACTGATTCAGGCTGATAATTGGTTCACTTGTTTTATCGTTCATCAAGTAATTCACATACACATACTCCTGCGTATATTGATATTGAAACCCCATATAATTCATCAGTAATGAAAACCGAGTCAAGACCGGCAAGTTAAAGTTTGAATCCACCACACTAAAATTTTGATCGAGAACCAAAGAATCGGAATTTCCATCGTTCGCTTGACTTCCGCCTTTTAAGTGAACCTCCATCAACTGATACGAAGTGGCATCAAAAATCAGTTCTCCTTCAAAAAGCGGACGATCAAATACTTTTGGATGTATTTCTAATACTATTACCGTATCGTTTTTGAATGAAAATTCGTTTTTCAATTTATACGAATAATAAACCAGTGCATCATCATTTAAAGGATTAATAAAGTAATAGTTCTTAATCTTAGAAAACTCGTTAAGCATGTTGATGGTTTGATTTATAGCGATTGCCTCGTACGGAAGATTTTTTATGTGCGGCGGCGGCTTATATACCAGTAGTCTTTCCCTGTATAAATCAGGCTTCTTAAATTCCACAGTTGATGCCGATTCAATCAGTCCAAATATTTTACCGCTGCTTTGCTGGAAAACTATTTTCGAGTAAGCGTCCGCTGAATAAAAATTTAACTTTTTCTTCATTTTGTTTTTTATGCGTATCGCCTCTGATACAAACTCCTCCTCCCAACTCGTAGATGAAACCTCAATCGGTTTCATTTCAAATGCCTTGGGTGATAACGCAATTACCAAATTGTCGTTTGAACTTGAAACCTGAATAGACTTAGTTTCGTAGCCGAAACATGATATCTTAAGAATGTTATCATTGGAATCCAGGACGATCTGAAATAACCCGCTTTTATTGGATACTGTTCTTTTGTTTGAGTTTTCAAGTTGAATATTTACGTAAGGCAATGCCGAAAACGATTCGGCATCTTGTATCTTGCCCTTGATAAAGATTTGACTATAAACGGAACAGGAAAGAATAAGACTGCACACGCTCAGATATTTCAGCATAAGAAAAATCTCTTTTTAAAGAAACACACTCACGATATAAAATACCAAATTAACGACAAAGACAATTGTCATGATTGATGATAAAACTCCAAAAACAATAAACAACAACTTAGTTGTTAGTGGGAGAACATTAATGTCTCCTTTCTGGAAAATCATGTCTTTAATAAACTGAATTGAATTTTTCCGTAAATTTGGCATCTCCACCAAGTCTACAAAAATATAATATCCATCAAGCTTAATAAAAGGATTGAGATTCAATAAACCTTTTATGGTAAAAATTATAGCAACCATTAGAAGAAAATGTTTATGCGAAGGTGTATCTACAAAAAAGGTTATCATATATAAAAGTGAAGAAAATGTTATGTCCATCAGTGGTCCAACTGCTCTATTGCAATTTTTGGTTTGCGCGGTTGTTTTTCATTCCACTAAATTCCCTGCAAATAATTCCGCTTGTTTCAAAACTGTATCAATAGCTTTCTGTTGTTTGTCCGGCGGATAGCCATATTTAGTAAGTGTCCGCTTCACCAACACCATCAACTTTGCTCGTGCACTTTCTCTAATTGTCCAGTCTATGGTTGCGTTGGCTCTTACCTTGTCTGCAATTTCTCTTGCAATTTCTTTCAGTGTCTCGTCACCCAACACATTTACTGCACTGTCGTTTACTTCTAGCGCATTATAAAATGCAACTTCATCAGTGGTTAAACCAAGTTTCTCACCCTCTGCATCTGCTTCCTTGATTGCTTTGGCAATGTTAATTAATTCTTGAATGATTTCGACAGTTGTGAGCAGATTGTTTTGATATTTTTTAATGGCTTTTTCCAGCATCTCCAACAATTTCCTGCTCTTTACAAGATTTGTTTTTGCTCTTGCTCTTAATTCATTATTCAAAATCTTTTTTAGCAATTCAATCGCAAGATTCTTGTGCTCCATTCCCTGAACTTCCTCAAGAAATTCATCCGATAAAATTTCAAGTCCTGATATTTCCGGTTTGTCAATACCGGCTGCATCAAAAATGTCAATCACTTTATCACTGCTCAATGCTTCATCAATAATTTGTTTGATGGCGGTTTCAATTTGTAAGTTTGATTTGCCAGAGCCAGTTCCTTCAAACTTCATCAACCGTGCTTTCACAGCTTGGAAAAAAGCAACTTCCGGTAAATGTATTTGCACTTCTTCTCTTGAAATACAAATTGATAATGCCTGACTTAACAAACTCACTTCACGAATAAATCTTTCTTTCCCTTCTTGCAATCCCAGAATATGTTCTTCGGCTTGAAGAATGATTGATAATTTTTCTTTTGCATCAACTGAGAAGAATCTTCTGAAATTAAATTTGTAACTATTCTCATAATATGCTTCAGGTTCTTCAACAAGAATATCTTTTCTTGTGTTACTGTCTTCGTTAAACATTTGTTTTACAACTTCTAATTTTTCTTTGAACACTTCAACTGCTTTTCCGATGTTCTCGGCAGGGTTACCTTTACCACCTGCATCGCCGTAAAACGAAAGTGCTTTTTTCAAATCAGTTGCAATACCCAAATAATCTACAACCAGCCCGCCCGGTTTATCTTTGAACACACGATTCACTCTGGCTATGGCTTGCATCAGATTGTGCCCACGCATTGGCTTGTCTATATACATTGTATTCAGACACGGAGCGTCAAAACCTGTTAGCCACATATCACGAACAATTACAATTTTTAATTTATCGGCGGAGTCTTTCATTCTTTCAGCTAAATATCTTCTCTGTTGCTTGGTGGTATGATGTTTTGATATTTCAGGTCCGTCAGAGCTGTTTGTTGTCATTACAACTTTGATCTCACCGTTAGACAAATCATCGTTGTGCCATTCAGGTCTTAATACAATGATCTCTTTGTAAATCTCTGCTGCTATTCTCCGGCTCATAGCAACTATCAATGCTTTGCCTTCAAAAACTGTTTGCCGTTTTTCAAAATGCGTTACAATATCTTTCGCTAAATTTTTTACTCTTTCTGTGTTGCCTACAATGGCTTCCAACTTTGTCCACTTCGCTTTTGCTTTTTGCTTCTCTGTAATTTCTTCGTCTTGCTCTAAGTCCTTATCAAACTCCTCTATCAATCTTCTGCCTTCTTCGTCAAGATTCACTTTTGCCAAACGACTTTCGTAATAAATTTTTACGGTTGAACCGTCTGCAACTGCCTGTGAAATATCGTACACATCTACATACTGCCCGAATACCTGCGGTGTGTTTACATCTGTCCCTTCAATGGGTGTGCCTGTGAAACCTATGTAAGTTGCGTTGGGCAAAGCATCTCTCATGTATTTTGCAAAACCATAAGCAATGCGTTTCCCGATTACTTCTTTTGTTACTGTATCTTTTTCATCAATCAGTTTTGCTTCAAAGCCGTATTGCGTTCGGTGGGCTTCATCAGCAATCACCACAATATTTTTTCTATCAGAAAGCTGGTCGTATATAGATTTCTTTTCTTCAGGTAAAAATTTTTGAATAGTAGTAAAGACAATTCCGCCGCTTGCTACTTTCAGCAACTCTTTCAAATGCTCACGGTTTTCTGCCTGCACCGGTTCTTGTCTTAGCAATTGGGTGGATGCGGCGAATGTATCAAACAACTGCTCATCCAAATCATTTCTGTCTGTGATGAGAACAATGGTTGGATTTTGCATTTCAGGTGCAGTGATAAGTTTACCCGAATAAAAAACCATGCTTAGACTTTTTCCGCTACCTTGTGTGTGCCATACCACACCGCCTCGTTTATCACCATTCACTCCTGAAGCAATAATGGAAGATTGAACGGCTTTGTTCACTGCATAGTATTGATGATACGCAGCAAGTTTTTTTTCTGTAATAATTTGTGTTAATCCTGTTTTAGCATCTTCCTTTTTTGTTTTCTCAAACACAATGAAGTTGCGAACCAAATCCAATAGAGTAGATGGTTGTAACATCCCTTTCAGCAATGTTTCCAATTGCGGTTTGAACCGCGATGCTTCTTTTACTCCGTCCGATGTTTTCCAAGTCATGTATCTGCTTAGATCGGCTGAAACACTACCCGCTTTACATTCCAAGCCGTCTGAAATAATGCAAACAGAATTGTAAGTAAAGAGCGAAGGAATAATTGCCTTGTATGTTTGAATTTGCTCGTATGCCTTGCGGATGCTTGCGTTTTCATCGCTTGCATTTTTTAATTCAATGACTACAAGCGGAAGTCCATTTATAAAAAGAATTACATCAGGTCGTTTGTTTTGATTTCTTTCAATGATGGTGTATTGATTGACAACTAAAAATTGATTGTTGTCTGTGTTTTCAAAATCAATCAATGCAACTTCATGGCTTCTTTCGTAACCGTTTTGCTGATAAGGAATTTTTACTTTCTCCACCAAGAGTTTGTGAAACTCCTCGTTGTTATGCAGCAAGACAGGTGAATAAATCCGCAGCACTTTCTGAATGGCTGCTTCCTGTGCATCTGCCGGAATGTGAGGATTTATTTTGGCAATCGCACTCCGCAAACGATTGGTTAAAATAATTTGCTGAAAATTTTCTCTCTCACAAAACAAACCTTCGGGTGAAATCTCTTTGCCGTTGGCATATTCCCATCCCTGCGATTGCAAAATTTCAATCGCTGATTCTTCAATGATGTTTTCTGTGATGGGTTTCATTTATTTTTTGGATTTACCTTTACTTAAACGCTTAACTACTTTATCAAAATCGCTTTCAAGTAATTTATCTTGTGCGATTTTATATTTTTCAAATTCTGTTTCAGCAAGCGCTAAAGCTACTTCGTGTGAAACTTTACCCTGATGTTTTAGAACGGCTTCTTCGTTGAATTGCAAGAACGCATCTAATTTCAACACCCAATCTTTCATCTTCAGAACAACTCCTTTCAGTGCCTGACTTTCTGCGAAATCCAGATACATCACAACAATCCTGTTTAATCCATCCAATTCTTTTTCGTTCAAATAATTTTTTGCAATGCCCACATCTGTTTTTCGGATACTTCCCTTTGGTGCATTCTTCCAGGTTGTTAAGCCCATATTTTCTTTTGCGCTGTTTGCTCTTGCTGCAATCAATTCGGCTGCGGTTTGCCCTGTTATTGCCCAATGCAATTTGTTCTGAACCGTTGCAAAAAAATCTTTTGTGGATTGCGACTCAACATTATAGTCGGCACTGCATAGTGTGTAGATGTCTGTTATCTTTTGATAGAATCTTCTTTCGCTGCTCCGAATATCACGGATTCGTGCAAGCTGTTCTTCAAAATAATCTTTGCCGAAAATGTTTTTCGGGTTTTTCAACCGTTCATCATCCATCGTAAAACCTTTGATGATGTATTCCTTTAACCGCTCTGTAGCCCAAATACGAAACGCTGTCGCCTGTCTGCTATTGACACGGTAGCCAACAGAAATAATTGCATCAAGATTGTAAAATTCTATTTGCCGATTTACAGTTCTATCACCTTCCGATTGAACTTGTGCAATTTTTGCACAAGTTGCTTCTTTACTCAATTCATTTTCTGCATAAATGTTTGCCAAATGCTTTGTTACCACACTCCTGTCAACCCCAAACAGGTCGGCTATTTTTTGCTGGGTTAGCCAAATGGTTTCATTTTGCAAATAGATTTCCACTTTCACTCTTCCGTTGGGAGTTGTGTAAAGCAGGATTTCATTGAAACCTTCTGTGGGTGGTATTTTTTTCTTTTTGCTCATTTTAGTTTTTTATCCGCACTTCTCCACTCATCAGCTTTGGCAATAGTGAGTCTCGAAGTTGGGTGAGGGTGTTGATTTGTTTTTTATTTTTTAAAACTTTTTCTAAAAAAGGCGTAGCTTCTTCTGTGTATTCCTCTAACAATTCATTGGGTGGTATTTGCATTTCCATATTTGCAGTTTCAATCGGACTTAAATTGGCTTGTGCTGTTCCCTTTGCAAGTTCTTCTAACATTCTTCTTACTGATGTTTGGCGAAACATAATGTAAGCGAAAGCCCAATCTCTATTCTTTCTTGCTTTCAATTTTGCTACTCGTTGATTAAGAAAAAGATTTTCTTCTGTCACCAAACAGCATCTTCCAACATTTCCTGTCAATGAGAGAAGAATATCCCCTTTTTGCAAAAGACAATATTTAGGCATACGATTCGGGATTTCATTTATGAAATCTGTTTTTGATAAATCTAAATATCCGTCTTGAACATTTTTGATTGTAATGAGTTTGTAATTTCCTTCTCCAACAAAGTCGGTGCTTTTAAAAGCAAAGCCGGATTGAATTTCAATCAAAGAATTTACAGTCCCCTTCTCCCAACTCTCCCCCACCTCCTCCACAAACCACTGCCTAAAAAGTGTTTCGGCTAATTGCTCAAGGGATTTGTTTTGGCGGTGCAGTAAATCTATTTTATCATCTAAGCTGCTAAGGATATCAACCACTAAACTCTGATAAGCAGATGATGGTAATGTAACACCAAGACTCTTCAAGCCCACAATTGTTAATGCCTTTTGAGCAGACCCTATCATTATACTTTCAAGAGTATATTGTCCAATACTGGATTTTATCCAATAGTATAAATATGCAGAATTTAATTCTGGCTTGATATTTCTCAGCCAAATAAGATTTCCATCTTTAAAATAAAAATCACCTTGATTTTTTACAACATAAGGAATGCCCGCTCGTTCACCAACTGCACTTATTAATAAATCACCATCAACAGGAGCCCCAAAATTATTTTTTATTTCAGTAAACTTTTCTCTTGAAATGTAAAGAGGTTCCCCTCCAGATTCACCTAATGACCTTTCAATAATTTCTTTTGAACGAAAGAATGGAATTCCTTCCATAACATAATCAGAATAAAATATTCGCTTGCTCGAAGTAATATCTGCAAGGTCTCCTAATTTATATTTCTTCCACTCACTCATTATTTTCAATGTGTTTTTTTGAAATTTCTATCGCCTGATGCAATTTTTGTTGCAATAATTTTTTGCTTGGTAGTTCGGTTAAGTATTCGGCTATTTTAATTCCTGCTTTGTTTAATTGCAATAGTTCTATCTGTTCTTTATTTCCTTCAGCACACAATATCAAACCTATTGGCATTTCTTCATCGGCTTGCATTTCGTTTTTCTCAAGCCAGCGCAGGTATAATTCCATTTGCGATTTGTAACCGGCTTTAAACTTGTCCAATTTCAGATCAATAGCTACAAGGCGTTTTAATTTGCGGTGGTAAAAAAGTAAATCCAATTTAAAATCTTCGCCATCAATAATCATTCTTTTCTGGCGTTCAACAAATGAGAAGCCCTGCCCAAGTTCCAAAATAAAATTTTCAAGCTCCCTCAAAATCGCATTTTCCAGATTCTTTTCGCTGAATGTATTTTTCAATCCTAAGAAATCGAGAAAATAAGGGTCCCTGAATACTAAATCGGGAGTAAGTTTATCGCCATCTCTTAATGCTTTTATTTCTTGTTTTATCAGTTGGTTTGGTTTTTTGCTGATAGCGGTACGTTCATACAGCATTCCGTCTATTTTTTTGCGAAGCGTTCGTACGCTCCATTTTTCTATGCGGCACATTTCGGCATAAAACTCGCGCTGCAAGGGCTGTTTTAATGGTATTAACAACGTAAAATGAGTCCAACTCAATTGTCGCATCAGTGATGCGACAATTCGTTCATTGGGAAAAACTTCAGAAAATTGAATCATTCTGCGAATACTTTTTTCAGCAAAGCCATTGCCGTAGTTCTCTACCAATTGTCGTGACACTGTCACGACAATTTGATTTCCGTATTCAGCACGTTTGTTTTGAAGCACTTCTGCATTTATCCGTTTGCCAATTCTCCAATACAAAAATGTGAGCGTGGCATTTACGGTTTGTGCAACATGTTGTTTACTTTGCTCAATAAGCAATGCAACATCTTTTAGAAGTTGCTCTTCGGTATTTATTTTTTTGAGTTTTCCCATTTTGTTTTTATACGGTTGCTGTTTTTTCAATTTTTATTTTCGCTAAATTATTTTTTATCCGCTTGTTCAAATCATCTTCTTCGGCAATTTGTTTTTCCAATTCAGTTTTTAAAGAAATAAAGCGTTCTTCAAAATTAAAATCGTCTTCATCATCGGGCAAGCCCACAAACCTGCCGGGTGTCACTACATAGTTCAATGTTTTTACTTCTTCAATACTCACGCTTTTGCAAAAGCCCTGCATATCTGTGTAGGCAGTATCATTTGTGCGCCAGTTATGGTAAGTGCTTGTAATTTTTGTAATATCCTCATCGGTAAACTCAAGATTTTTTCGCGTTTTCAAAAAACCAAGATTACGCGCGTCTATAAAAAGAATCTCGCGTTTGCGTTTTTGCTTATTGCGCCTGAGAAACCAAAGGCAGGCTGGTATCTGTGTATTCAGAAATAATTTTGCAGGAAGGTTTACAATGCAATCAATCAAATCATTTTCAATCAGTGCTTTTCGTATTTCACCTTCGTTGCTTGTTTTAGTAGTGAGCGAACCTTTAGATAACACAAAACCAGCTTGTCCATTGGGTGCAGTGTGATAAAGAAAATGTTGTATCCACGCATAGTTGGCATTGCCGGCAGGAGGCATACCATACACCCATCGTGCATCCTTTGCTAAAAGTTCACCGCTCCAGTCGCTATCGTTAAACGGAGGATTAGCAATAATGTAATCGGCTTTTAAATCTTTGTGCAGATCGTTTAAAAAACTTCCTTCGTTGTTCCACTTCACATTACTGCTGTCAATGCCGCGTATGGCTAAATTCATTTTCGCCAAACGCCAAGTAGTTTGGTTGCTCTCTTGTCCGTAAATAGAAATATGGTCAGCAGGATTCAGAGAAAGTTTTTGTCGTGCTGAGCCTGTCGAAGCATTCTTTTTGTAGTGGTCTTGGTGGTGCATTATAAATTTTTCACTCTGCACAAACATTCCACCGCTTCCGCAACACGGGTCAAATACTCTGCCTTCGTATGGCTCTAACATTTGCACTAATAATTTTACAACACTGCCCGGAGTATAGAACTGTCCTCCTTTTTTTCCTTCTGCCAAAGCAAATTCACCGAGGAAATATTCAAAGACTCTTCCGAGTAAATCTTTGCTCTGTGCTTCTTTTGTTCCAAGAGTTGCTGTGCTCACCAAATCAACCAAGCCACCCAAACCTGCTTTGTCTAATTTTTCCTGTGCATATACTTTAGGAAGCACACCTTTCAATGATGGATTGTCTTTTTCAATGGCATCCATTGCATCGTCAATATCTTTGCCAATGGTGGGAAGTTTGGCTCTGCCTTGTAAATAAGTCCATCGCGCTTTCTTGGGTACATAAAAAACTTTCTCGGCTGTATATTCGTTCTTGTCTTCGGGATCAGCACCTTGGTTTTTTTCTGCTGTAAGTTTCTGAAACAATTCTTCAAACGCATCGGAGATATATTTCAGAAAGATCAAACCTAAGACTACGTGCTTATACTCCGCTGCATCCATATTCTTACGGAGTTTATCAGCAGCAGCCCAAAGTTTCTTTTCGAGAGGTTGTTCAATTTCAGTTTTATTATTTTTTGCCATTGGTATTTTCAATCAGTAAATATTTGTTTCTAAGATATGATTTTCAAACAGAGCGTTGGTGATATAACTCTTTGCGCCAACGTGCACGCAACCTGATACCATCGCTCGGCGCGATGGTATTATTACTGTTTTAATCAACGCGCCCATGCAGTGCGCAACCAAAAGAAAATACACAGATTTTTTTACACTAGCTAATTTCCAGACTTCAGAGGTCATTTAGCGAACATCAGACATAGCACCGATGGGCATCAGTGCCTACATTTTTTGTAGGAATGCATGCCTCCCGAAGGTCACGAAGTGATGGCTTCGCCAGATTCCTTCGGGAATGGCTTCGCCAGACTCATTCGGAGGAACCATCCTATTATCAAAAAAAAATGTAACTACTCACCGTGCCTTTAAAGTCATGCCATGAGTAACTTTTTGATTCGCCGCGGCGAATAAAACT
>CAYHZL010000113.1:0-11748 GCA_964361075.1 uncultured Chitinophagaceae bacterium | reverse complement strand
TCTACAAACTCACGTCGGGTAAATTTACGGATGTGAAGAAGATGCAGATGGTAAAGTAAAAACAGTGAGCAGTAATCAGTAAACAGTAAAACCAAAACGCCCGATTTCAGAAATGAAATCGGGCGTTTGTGTTTTTATTCTCTATTGGGTGTAATACCCCGACGTCACAAAGTAATCCCTTCGGGAGGCATGCATTCCTACAAAAAATGTAGACACCGATGCCCATCGGTGCAAATTACTATTTCTTTCTCTTCAACGCTTTCTTCACTTTTTCAAATTTATCGCGATTCACTCTATTGTATGTTTGCAACGGCAGTCCGTAAATTTTGATGAAGCCTTCTGCTGCTGAATGATCGAATGTATCTGCCACTGTATAGGTAGCAAGTTTCATATCATACAGTGAGTACGGCGAATTGCGTCCGGCGATTTCAACATTGCCTTTGTAGAGTTTTACTTTTACGATACCGGTAACATTTTTTTGTGTCTCATTCACAAATGCATCCAACGCTTTGCGGAACGGTGAGAACCATGTGCCGTTGTAAATAATGTCGGCGTAATCGTTCGATAACTTTGCTTTATAGTGCATCACTTCTTTATCGAGCACGAGGCGCTCTAATTCACGATGAGCGAAGTGCAATGTTACAGCCGCCGGTGCTTCATAAATTTCGCGCGACTTAATTCCGACTAAACGATTTTCAACGAGATCCATTCTGCCAACACCGTTTGCACCGGCAATGTCATTCAACTTATGAATGAGATCAACGCTCTTCATTTTCTTCCCGTTCAATCCGACCGGCACACCTTCTTTAAATTCGATGGTAACGTACGTTGGTTTGTTCGGCGCATCTTGCGGAGAAACGGTGCGCGTGTATGCATCTTCCGGTGCAACTTCCATCGGGTCTTCAAGAATACCGCACTCAATCGAAGTTCCCCAAATATTTTCATCCATTGAATACGGACTTTTCTTTGTTGCTGTGACGGGAATGTTGTGTTTTTCACAATAGGCAATTTCTTCTTCACGCGATTTGAATTCCCAGTTGCGCAGTGGTGCGAGAACTTTCAATTCCGGTGCAAGCGCCATTACTGAAACCTCGAAACGTACTTGGTCGTTTCCTTTTCCGGTGCAGCCGTGTGCAACCATCGTACACTTTTCGCGTTTTGCAACTTCAACTAATGCTTTTGCAAGAAGCGGGCGACCGAGTGATGTCGCCATCGGATAGGTGTGTTCGTACAACGCGCCTGCTTTGAGAGCAGGGAAAATGTAGTCTTCAACAAATTCTTTGGTGAGATCTTGAATGAACACTTTTTTCGCACCGGTCTTGTATGCTTTTTCGGCAACACCGATGAGTTCTTTTTTCTGTCCAAGATTTCCTGTTACGGTGATAACATCAGCATTATATTTTTCTTGCAGCCACTTTACAATAACTGATGTGTCGAGTCCGCCGGAATATGCGACGGCAATTTTTTCTCTTTTCATGATTTGTTTTTCCTTTTATGATGTAAATGATTCTTTTATACGATTTTCGAGCGTTTCAATTTCAGGGCATAATTTTTTAAGTGATTTATAGTTTGATAGTGATGCTTCCATTAATAAATCTCTGCCTTTGCCAGCACGTCTTGTGTCTCCATGTGATTTAAGAAAAGGTTCAAAAACAGATTCTTTAACATTTCTATTAGCTCGTATGTTTTTCCATGTATCGCTAAGTTTTTCTTTGTGTCCTGCAAGCAACCATATTTCTACTTCTTGTACAGCAGCACAACAAATTAAGTTTACTTTTTTATCACTTGCATAACCTTCTAATCTATATAACTCATCTGATTTATCTTTTCCGTCTGCATCAGGCATGAAAAGAAGTAAATCCATATGAAGATATCTTTCAACTATTTCTTCTTTTAAAAGCTTTTTTGCGTGCTCATAACCAGAAACTTTAGGATTAGTCAACACTGAAACATCAGCATTAGGTTTGCCGACATTTTTCAAGATGGTTTCAACTAATGGTTTGAGTATATAACCATTGTAAGATGGATCCTCTGGGATAATCTTAACGGTGTAACTCAAAACGCTCCCTCCAGCCATCCTTCTGCAAACAGATCACCAATTGGTTGTTTTCTGACAATTTTTTTAAAATTTTCAACTTCATTCAAAGGCTTTATTAAAGTTGCTCCTGTCTGAGGTTGCCGTCGACAATAAAAAGTAGTTTTATATTCTCCTTCTTTTAACCATGAAAGAACAATTGGAGAATGTGTTGTTGCAATTATTTGTATGTCTTCAGATCTATTTCTTAAAAGTTCGACAAGTAATCTAACTCTTGATGCGTGAATGCCGTTTTCAATTTCTTCAATTGTCAAAGTATCAGGCATGTCGGGCTGAAAAAAAGCTGCGGTGATTGCCGCAAACCTAAGTGTTCCATCAGATAATATTGGAGCGGGAAGAATAGTATTCTTCTCAATTAGACTAAAAAGCGAATCTCCAACTGGACCTACCAAAACTTTTACATCATCTAATTCTGTAGGTGTTAACTCTTTTAACCAAGAAACATAGGCTGATTTTGTATCTTTATTTTTAGTGATTGTATTAATTAATGCTGCAAAATTTTCGCCATGTTCACCCATTCTTTTCACATTGGTTGCTTTTGAATATTCTCTTAATAATGATGGGGTTGGATCAATTCTTTGTAGGTTACTTAATTTTTTGATCGTCTCTTCTATTATTTGGCGATGTTCTTCCTTTAATTCCGGTTTTTTTAATATTTGATGTAATACAGATCTAGATTTTTCAAATTCCCAATGTGGTGGTCTTTGCACTGTGCCTGGATTATACTGAACAGAAAAAGAGGGTTTAGCGGTCTCATTGTGTTTTACTTTGGTTGAATCATATATTGTAATACCTCCGCACATCAAGTTTTCACTTGTAATAGAATTATGATTTGGTGAAAAACTAATGTTGTATTCAATATTTTTTTCTTGTGAGTTTATTAAAGAAACCCCAAGTTTAATTACGCCACTTTTATTGGACACTTTGGAATTACGCGGTTCGAATAAAGCTTTGCTGCTTCCACCGCGAATCAATTCCCAAACATCACTGGTAGAGCCTTTGGGTTTTCCGTTAAGAATCTCATCTACAGTAAATCCATATGCAAATCCTTGTAAAAGTCTTAAGGCATCAAAAAAATTTGATTTCCCACTCGAATTAGTACCAATGAAAAGATTCATTCGACCTAATTGGATATTGACCTTTTGAAGACTTTTAAAACCTTCTATTGTAATTGAATTAATCATTGTGAAATATTTTGTTGTGTTTAATTTTTCTAAGCTCAATATAAGATTATTTTTACAAACCTACCCAACACGTTTTTCCGAAAACCATTCTTTAATCATTTTTATAACGGTTTGAATTTTTTTCACTGATGATGGCGAAACAAGCACGGTATCATCGCCGGCGACTGTTCCTAAAATTGATGTATTGCGAAGTGAATCAATAAACGATGCAACGCCGGGCGCTCTGCCGGGAAGTGTGCGAATAACAATTTGCACTTCATTGGATTCGATACTGACAACTTCCATTCCGATGAGTGATTGCATTTTTTTTTCATTGCTGTCGATGTGCAGTGTGTAGTGAGATCCTTCTTCGGAAGGGACGCGGATGACTCCCAACTCTGTCAGATCGCGCGAGAGGGTTGCTTGTGCAACATCGAAACCTCGTTTCTTCAACACAACGCAGAGATCATCCTGACTTGCAATGTGCTGCGTCGAAATGATTTTTTTTATTTCAAGTTGTCGTTGAAGTTTGCTCATATTTTTTTTCGTGTTCTTCGTGCACTTCGCGGAAATATTTTTACTTCTTTCCAATCAATTTTGCCATAATGGCTTTTTGCACATGCAAGCGATTTTCACCTTGTTCGTACACAACAGAATGTTTTCCATCCAACACTTCATCTGTAATTTCTTCGCCGCGATGTGCCGGCAAGCAGTGCATTACAATCACATCGGGCTTTGCATGTTTTAATAATGTGCTGTTCACTTGATATTCCCAAAAATCGTACACGCGCTTGGTCGTTTCTTTTTCTTGTCCCATGCTTACCCATGTATCGGAATAGATCACGTCGGCATTTTTTACAGCGCCAGCCGGATCGTGAAGAAGTTCAATAGTGCTGACGCCGGCTTGTACCGCACGTTCAAAAATATCTTTATCCGGTTCGTAACCGCGCGGCACTGCAAGCGAAAGATGAATCGGCAGCAACGATGCAAGTTCGAGCCACGAGTTGACGATATTGTTTCCATCACCAATGTATGCGAGTTTCACATTCGGAAATAATTTTTTGTGTTGTTGCAGTGTGTACGCATCGGAAAGAATTTGGCACGGATGCGATAAATCCGTGAGTGCGTTGATGACGGGAATTGTTGCATGCTGCGCGAGTGCAAGCAAAATATCATGTCCGTACAAACGAGCAACAATTGCATTACAATATCGCGATAACGTATTGGCAACATCCGCCGCAGATTCGCGCACACCGATGCCGACACTATCGTTTGCCAGATAAATTGCGTGACCGCCAAGTTGTGTTACACCAACTTCAAATGAAACACGGGTGCGCAGCGATGGCTTCTGAAAAATCATTGCAATATTTTTTCCTGCCAGCGGTTTTAAATCCGGCGAAGTTTTTAACGTGTCGGTTAATGCAAGAAGTTCCAACACTTCAGTTTTTTTTAGTTCGGCGATAGAAAGAAAATCTTTGTTCATATTTTTTTCTCGTTGAGATTTCAGGATTACTATCTTGTATTACTTTAAAACTAACTGTGTACCAATACCTTCGTCTGTAAAAATTTCGAGAAGGAGGGAATGTTTAATGCGCCCATCTATTATATGGACTTTAGAAACATTGGAATGCAAAGTGGAGAATGCCGACTTCACTTTCGGAATCATGCCGCCGCTAATTCCGCCTTCGGCAACAAGCTCACGCGCGAACTGTTCCGTTAATGTCGAAATGAGTTTTCCTTTTGCCGTTACACCTTCGATGTCGCTCATGTACACAAGTTTTTCTGCTTTCAATGCAGAAGCAATGGCGCCGGCGCCAATATCCGCGTTGACATTGTAAATTGTTCCGTTGCTGTCAACACCAACCGGTGCAATCACCGGCATCAGTTTATTGTTGATGAGCAATTGAAGAAAGGGAACATTCACATCACTAATTTTTCCGACAAATCCAAGATCATTGCCGTCCTCAATATATTTTTCTGCGCGAAGCAAATTATTATCAACACCGCTCAATCCGATTGCTTGACCATCATTTTTGTTGATGAGTGTAACTATTTCCTTGTTGATTTTTCCTGCGAGCACCATTTGCACAACGGACACCATTTTTTCATCAGTGTAGCGTTGCCCGTTCACAAATGTTGTTTCGATGCCGAGTTTATCGGCGATGCTGGTAATTTCTTTTCCTCCGCCGTGAACAATGACGATATTGATGCCGATTTTTTTGAGAATGGTAACATCTTTGGCAAAAGTTTCTTTTAAGTGATTGTCCGTCATTGCCGCGCCGCCGTACTTCACAACAAATGTTTTGCCTTCATATTTTTGAATGTAGGGAAGGGCTTCGATGAGGACTTCTTCTTTTGATTGTGTCATAAATTTTTAGATTTAAAAATTACAGAATTGCAAGATTGCAAGATTTCTATTTTGTTGAGTCCACTCTTTTACGCAAATATTTTATGAAATTTGCAACCTGAGTGGATATATTTGTTGCCATTTCTTTTAGATTATTAAATTCATTCTCAGATATATATTTCTGATCCAAAGCGGCGTACAATAAACTCCTTACCTCTCCAATTGAGCCTTTGGAATAATTTAGAAACTTAATAAACTCTTTATTACTATTTCGTTCATATCCTTCAGCAATATTAGACATCACAGAAATTGCAGCTCTTTGGATTTGATCTTTCATACCAAAGTCTTTTTTAAATTTTTCTCCCGAAGTAAAAGCATAAATAATTCTTACAAATTCTCTCGAATCTTGCCACACTTTCATATCTTCAAACTTTTGAATTGGCATAATCTTTCAATTTTGAAATCTTGTAATTTTGCAATTAAGAACGATAACTCGCATTAATTTCCACGTACCATTTATTATCTCTTTCATATCCTTCTGCAATATTAGACATCACAGAAATTGCAGCTCTTTGGATTTGATCTTTATGCCAAAGTCTTTTTTAAATTTTTCTCCCGAAGTAAAAGCATAAATAATTCTTACAAATTCTCTCGAATCTTGCCACACTTTCATATCTTCAAACTTTTGAATTGACATAATTTTTCAATTTTGTAATCTTTCAATCTTGCATTTAAGAACGATAGCTCGCATTAATTTCCACGTATCGCTTCGAAAGATCGCACGTCCAGAATGTTGCAGAATGTTTTCCGCTGTGCAAATCAACGGTAATGGAAAATTCGGACTGTTCTAAAATATTTTTCGCATGTACTTCGGAAAAAGAAATATTGTAGTTTGTACCAAGGATGCGGAGGTTATCGAAATAAATTTCCGTCTTCTCCGGATTGAAATTAATTCCCGAACGTCCGACAGCGGCGAGAATTCTTCCCCAATTAGCATCTTCACCATGAATTGCAGTTTTCACCAGCGCCGAATTGCAAATAGTTCTGCATGCTTGCTCTGCATCCCGTTTTGATTTTGCGCCTGTTACAGTAATTTCAACAAACTTCGTAGCGCCTTCGCCATCTTTCACAATCATTTTCGAAAGAACGATCAACACATGTTCGAGCGCGTTGTAAAATTTTTTGTAATCCGCAGTTCCTTCTTGCAGTAGTTTGTTGTGTGCTTCACCGTTCGCAAGAATTATCGCCATATCATTTGTGCTCGTGTCGCCATCAACGGTGATGCGGTTGAAGGACATATCAGATGCATGCTTCATTGCTTTTTTCAACAATGCAGAAGAAATATTTGCATCGGTGGTGATGAACGCGAGCATGGTTGCCATGTTCGGCGCAATCATGCCGGAACCTTTTGCAATGCCGCCGATGCGCACCGGTATATTGTCGATTTCAATTTCAACGGCATACTCTTTTGAAAATGTATCGGTTGTGCAAATGCCTTGCGCTGCATCTTTGTTGCCATCTTTGCGAAGATGTTTCGCCGCATCGTAAATGCCAAGCGTCATTTTATCCATCGGCAAAAATTGTCCGATGACGCCGGTGGAGGAGACGAGCACTTGCGATTGTGGAATGCCGAGCGCGAGCGCGGTGGTTTCGACAGTTTGCCACGCATTCTTCATTCCGCGCGTGCCGGTGCAGGCGTTGGCGTTGCCGCTGTTCACAAGAATTGCAGAAATAGTTTTTGAATTTCTCAATTGCTGTTGGTCGAGCGTTACACACGCTGCAACAGTTTTACTTTGTGTGAATACGCCGGCAGCTTGTGCTGGAGTTTCCGAATAAATGAGTGTGATATCTTTTTTTCTTTTTTTGATTGCGGCGTGAATACCGGATGCGACGAATCCGAGAGGAGCGCAGACACTCCCTTCAATAATTTTCATTTTTGTTTTTTCAGGTTTCATTTTTTTAGAAAAGTCCTTCAGTTTCATTACAACCAAACATGAGATTCATATTCTGCACAGCTTGGCCAGCCGCGCCTTTAACTAAATTATCAATCACACTCAATACAATGAGCTGATTGTTTTCTGCGTGCACTGTAAAACCAATATCGCAGAAATTTGTGTACTGAACATTTTTTATTCCCGGAGCGGCTGTGCCAAGTAAACGTACAAACGGTGCATCTGAATAGTACTTGCTGAATGCTGCTTGTACTTCTTCATCGGTAATATTTTTTTTCAACCTGCCATAGATGGAAGAATAAATTCCGCGCGTGATTGGAATAAGGTGCGACACAAATGTTACGGTTGATTGGTGTCCGGCGAAATTATTCAGCACGGTTTCAATTTCCGGTGTATGTTGGTGCGTGCCAATTTTGTATGCTCGAACAGATTCGTTCAGTTCGGTGAACGACATTTCTACCGAAGCGCTGCGCCCAGCGCCCGACGTGCCGGAGAGCGAACTGATGATGATTTCTTTTGCCTCGATAATTCCTTCTTTTACCATGGGAAGAAGAGGAAGCAGCGCGCTTGTTACGTAGCATCCCGGATTTGCAATAAGCTGCGCAGAAACAATTTTTTCTTTATTCCATTCCGGCAGACCGTACACAGCTTTGGAAAGATATTGTTCGGCAGTGTGATCGTGCTGATAATATTTTTTATACAGTTGAATATCGTGCAATCGGAAATCGCCGCCGAGATCGATGACGCGTTTACCGGCATCAATCAGTTCCGGCACAATGTGCATCGCTTCACCTGACGGCAATGCAATGAAAATAATGTCGCTGTCGCGGACTTCGTTCAGTGAATATTTCTGATAGACAAGATTTGTTCGTTGTTTGAATGCAGGATACAGTTCATCAACATGTTTTCCTGCAGAACTGTTTGCAAAAACTTTCTGCACAGAAACAGACGGATGATGGAGTAAAATTTTTAGAAGTTCAGCGCCGGAATATCCCGATGCACCAATGATTGAAACAGAAAGAGAAGAAGCCATTGTAATTTCTTGCTGTGAATAATGACAAATTTTGTTCTGCATAAATATACAGATAAATGAATATTTATGCAAGAATAATTTTTTGAATGTGTAGAGTTTTTTCTTTACCTTAACGATTAATTATGGGATCGCTTCCTTTTCTATATACACTTCGCAAATGCGTTGTCAATATTTTCACCGGTTCTCATTCCGAAAATGAGATTGGCGAACTTGTTACCATTGCGCACGCGCTTGCCACATCATATTAAAAAAGAAAAATAGCGACAGGAAGATTTTCTCTCGAACGGTTTTCAGTTTCGGTAGGACAGTTCGCATTTGATGCGATTGTCGAAGTTTTTGAACGGGATAGTAACGGCACATTAGTATGCCTGCAAAGCTATTTTGAAAGTTTGGATATCCATCAGTTATCCGACGAACAGCTTCTCGCGCATTTTCAAGCGATAGTGTTTTCCAAAGTGAATGATCGGATCATGGAAGCTTCATTTGAGCACGATCCTGTTTTTGGGAAAATACTTCGCAACATTCGTCTTACAATTCGTTCCGTAAGAAATTTTGAAGAACGGGAAGTATTAGGTGAAAAAATTCTCACTCCTGTTTTTTGTGAAGCGAACGAACATCTTTCGGAAATTCCGGATAATGAATCATTTGCTGTTGTGGCAGAGTCTGTCCGTTACAGTAAAAATATTCCGCAGGTGCTGGCAAAATTGTGCAAGAATATTTGTGAGCAAGAAGAATATTCCCGTGCAATTCCGTTGATGAGACTTGCACGGAACATTCGTGATGCTTTTGTTGAAGCACCTTCGTTCGAAGAACAGAGTACAACCATCGAACATCATGTTACTGAAGATGAAACACGAAACATGATCAATGAGATGTGTTCACAACTTCAGCGCGAAATGCACTCGAAGTACGTTGCGAAAAAAAAAGTTGCACAAAAAATGTACGAGTGCTATTTTCATGTAATTCAGTATAAACTTATTGAGAGATATGTTCATTTAAATGGTGAGGCAGAGACCTATTTTGAAATGATGAAAGAACATATTCCTGAATTGACTTCAGCGGTGTATCGTAAAAAACATCGCGCTGTGTTGGAATATCTTGCGGCGCTTGCACATGAAAGAGCGACAAAACGATTGAAGAAAAATTTTTTGTAATGTTGTTGAAGGTTGCTGAATAAAGCAAGCAGTGCCCTCACCCTAACCCTCTCCCAAAGGGAGAGGGAATTTGCCAAGCGCATTGTGAAATAGTGAAACAGATGCTGATGAATTATAAAAACAAATCACTCCCTCTCCTTAAAGGAGAGGGTCGGGAGAGGTTGCATGAAAGAGTTTCTCCATACACAACCTTTTGCAAGGATACTACAATATAGAATGAAACATTACAACGAACAGACATTAACGCAGTACGTGCTGAAAGCAAAAGAAATTGCACGCCAACGCAAAACAATTACATCGCATCTTGCGCAGTGCGCGCAGTGTTTAGCAATTGTAGAAGACCTGCGTGCAATTTATGCGGATGCTTCTCAACAGTTGGAGACAAAACAGACACAAGAAAATGTACAGCCAATACTCCTTCCTGCAAAACGCTCGACAGCGCTACAAAAAAGAATGGAAGAGTTAATGTATGAGTCGTTCCGTGTGCCGATACCACAGCGAAACGCGATACAAAAAGTGTGGTACGTTGCAAAACGGTATCCTGTAGTAAGCGGCTCCGTTTCATTTTTTGCTTTGGCTTTTGTTGCATTCTTTGCATTGCAAATTGTTAAAAATAATTTTTCTCCCGAAAAACAAAGCCCGGTAGATTTTAAGATTGAGAGTAATTATTCTCTCGCTTTGGTCAACAAATTTGGAGAAAAAGTTGGAGCAATAGATGTTAATCCAAAGATAGTTGCACAAATACAAATCGAGATTAATAATATTGGCGAAGTGCGGAGTATAAAATTTTATGATGTTGATAAAGATGGTATAAATGAAATATTTCTTTCTGAATCATCAACCATTAATGCAAACGGAACAGCAAACATCCGTGCATATTTTTTAAAACATCTTGACCGAAATTGGGTATATAAAGTTACTCGACAACTTACTTTTCCAAATAATCCTGAGTTTATTGTTCCTATGTATGCGATTAGAGAAATCTTACTGGAAGATTTTGATAAGAATGGCAAACCTGAAATAGTAATGAATGTTCAGCATGTTGGCTCATTTCCTTCGATGGTGATAAAATTAGATGCTGCAACTGGAAAAGAAATTGATTGGTTTTACAATCCCGGAGGAATACAAAAGATTGTATCGGTAGATTTGAATAACGACGGCATTCAAGAAATAATTGCGATTGGAACAAATAATGCATATAAACTTCCATTTATTGCTGTATTCGATCCGAGATATATTCGTGGAAAAGCCCCGGCAACAGTGAAATATGAACCTTCGGATGTTTCGTTGGGTACGATGAAAAATTATATTCTTATTCCGCCAACTAAAGTTGGAAAATATTTTTTTGAAAGAAATCACTTGTTTGGTGGTGTAATGAGAGTTTCTTTGTATCATGAATCAAAAAAAATAAAGACAGCTGTTCTTGATCTTAGCATGGATGATAAAACTTTTGGTTATATAGAGATAATATTTGATTATAACATTAACCCGTTAGGAATTACAACTGGCACTGAGTATGATGCCGCGGCATTAGATTTATACAAGAAAAAAATAATTAGTGAACTGCCGGATAAAAAATACTTTCAAGAGTATTTGAAGACATTGCAACACTGGAATGGAAAAGAATTTCAAACAACACCGACCATAAACTCAAATTACATTGAAGCGGTGGGTAAAAAGGAAAGGTTAACTCATTTGCCGTAAGATATATTAATATGGGCTACATCTTCATAACTAAACCTCAAAGGCCTTAAAGACCTTTGAGGTTTTTTAATTTTAATGAGCTACGAGAACTCCATGCGGTCTTGCCGCAGGGATGAATCGCAAAATAAAAAGAAAAATTTCTGGTGCCGCGAAGCGGCATCAAATTGGCGAACGCCCTGCGCTCTTGGCGCAGGGTCGTCAATTTGAAAGAAATTTATTTACATATTTCGCCACTCAAGTGTTTTTGCGGGGATATAAAGATGTGGTTAACAGGAACAAATCTTTTTCACTTTTACAGGA
>CAYHZL010000112.1:0-11821 GCA_964361075.1 uncultured Chitinophagaceae bacterium | reverse complement strand
AATTTTCACGTTCTTGATAAACAAACTCATGGCATCACTTTGTAAATAAGACTTTATAAGGGACGACTAATTACACTGCAACTTTTACAACAGCTTTTGTTAATGCTTGTTCCGGCGGATGCGGTGCATGTGCATCTTCAGGAAAAAGAATCGTAAACATTCCTTGCGTCAGAGGAACTACAAATGCCGGTTGATTGGAAAAATTTTGTACGTCACGTTCATAATCGTATGGCGTGCCATTGTGCGCGCACTGTTCCAACGCTTTCCATCCGAACGCAAAGGAACCTTCTAAAGGAATTTGAATATCAATGTACTTGCGATGCGCTTCTAACGGCGGCAGCGGTGCAGACTGTTGCGAAGTACTTTTAGAAATAATAACGTAGGCTTCTTCACCGTTAATCGGATGAGTACCTTCGTTGAGAGTATGGATATTAGAATGACGGAGAAATTCGAATGCGCGGCGAAAGTTGGGATGAATGGCGTAATACTTTTCCGCGCGGTCAATGTGGTCAACTATCATAGCGGCAGCTCCTTTGAAATGGTTTGAATTTTGTTACTGAAGCATTTGTTGAACAGCAGTATGAAAGGAACAAACATCTGCGAACAAATTACTGAGAGAGTTGATGGAAAGCAATATGAAAAACGAGGTAACTACTCACCGCACCTTTAAAGTCATGCCATGAGTTACTTTTTGATTCGCCGCGGCGAATAAAACTTGCAACATTCACCAAAACATTAGACAAACTCATGGCATGACTGAGTAGATACAATATTTCAATAATGGCTTTTTTGTATCAATCCGCGACGGTAGGTACAAATAATTTTTCTTGTGCAAGAACAGGGAATTCTTTACTTTACACTCGCTTTTGTAAGGTAAGAATATAGTTATTCCATAATTCACCCATCCTTATCAACTATTTTTTATAGAGGTTCATAATGAAAAAATTCGTATTCCTTTTGGCGTTTATTTTTGCAGTTTCCGCCAGCAATATTCTTGTAGCACAAGAAGCAGCAAAAAAAGATGTACCGGCTGCACCAGCGGCAGAAAAGAAAGAAGTCGTTCCAGCACCAACTGTTGAAAAGAAAGAGACTACTCCGGTAGCTGCACCTGCACCAGCTGTAGAAAAGAAAGAAGCGGCTCCAGCCGCCGCACCAGCACCTGCAGTAGAAAAGAAAGAAGCGGCTCAAGAAGCTACTGCAACGCCGGCAGTAGAGAAAAAAGAAATGGCTTGTCCGCATTGCACCGCAGATAAAAAATGTCCAATGCATGCAAAAGGTGAGATGAAAGAAGCTGATTGCAAAATGTGTACGAAAGATAAAAAATGCCCCATGCATGAGAAAAAAGCTGCACCTGCAAAAAAAGCTGATACGAAAAAAGCTGATACAAAAAAATAATCTTCTTTATAAAAGCGGAGTGAAACGCTCCGCTTTTTTTATCTTTCACCGCCTCGGATCTGCAACCTCACCTTGTTTCACTTCTAAAAATCAGCTATCTTCAAATAAAAATTCTTCTAAAAAATGTAATACTATCATTGCAATAGTTATGATTAAAGAAAGCAAAGTTAAAATTGGTCTCGTGCAAACGAGTTGTTCCGAAGTGCCGTCCGAAAATATGACGAAAGCGATCAAAGGTATTCGCGAGGCTGCGGCAAAAGGTGCGAACATTGTTTGCTTACAAGAATTATTCCGCTCACTTTATTTTTGCACATCAGAAGAGTATGCACCGTTTACATTAGCAGAATCAATTCCCGGTCCGACAACAGACCAACTGCAACCAATTGCAAAAGAACTTGGTGTTGTTATCATTGCCTCATTGTTTGAAAAACGTGCTGAAGGTTTGTATCACAATACAACAGCGGTGATAGATGCTGATGGAACATATCTCGGCAAATATCGAAAGATGCATATTCCCGACGATCCGTCATTCTATGAAAAATTTTATTTCGCTCCCGGTGATCTCGGATTCAAATCCTTTCCAACGAAATTCGGAAAACTTGGCGTACTTATTTGCTGGGATCAATGGTATCCTGAAGCGGCGCGGTTAACTGCATTAACCGGTGCCGA
Organism: uncultured Chitinophagaceae bacterium; assembly: GCA_964361075.1. Classification (GTDB taxonomy): domain Bacteria; phylum Bacteroidota; class Ignavibacteria; order UBA10030; family UBA8401; genus CAYHZL01. Next base: position 9,757 of record CAYHZL010000112.1, on the reverse strand, counting down.
GATTCTATTCTATCCGACGGCAATTGGCTGGGCAGAAGGCGAAGAGAAAAAAATATGTGAAGATCAATACAACGCATGGCAAACTATGCAGCGGGCACACGCAATTGCAAACGGAATTCCGGTGGTTTCAGTGAATCGCGTCGGCAAAGAATCCAAGTTGAATTTTTGGGGAGGATCTTTCGTTGCAAACACGCTTGGCGAAATTCTTTATCAAGCACCTCATGATAAAGAAGAAATTGCTGTTGTTGAAATTGACCTTGCAACATCGAATTCAACGCGAATGCATTGGCCATTCTTACGCGATAGAAGAGTTGATGCGTACGAAAATATCACTAAACGTTTTATTGACTAATCAGTCATCAGCTAACAATTAACAGTTATCAAAAATGCTTACTGAAGATAACAATCTATACAAAAAATCGTTTGCGTTTGCTGTTCGGATAGTAAATCTTTATAAGTTCTTAACTGAAAAGAAAAAAGAGTTTATCCTTTCAAAACAATTGCTTCGAAGTGGTACATCAATTGGCGCAAATATTGCAGAAGGAAATGGCGCTATTTCAAAAGCAGAATTTTCTTCGAAACTTTCCATTTCATATAAAGAAGCTCTTGAAACAAAGTATTGGCTTTCTTTGCTTAAAGAAACTGAATATCTCGATCAGAAAAAATTTGATTCTATTTATGCTGATGTTGATGAACTTTGTAAAATTTTATTTTCAATTTTAAGAACTACAAGAATTAATCCAAAACAATCTGATAATTGATTACTGTTTACTGATAACTGAAAATGACTCCGAAACAATTAGGCTATCGTTTTCCCGCTGAATGGGAACCACAAGCTGCAACATGGCTTTCGTGGGCGCACAAAGAAGCATCGTGGCCCGAAAAATTTGAACCGGTTCCCTTTATTTATACGAACATTGTCCGCACTCTTGCACAGTTTCAACACGTCAACATCAATGTAAAAGATGATGAGATGTTTGAAAATGTGTTATCGCGATTAACTCATGCCGGTATTCCGAAAGAACGATGTACACTTCACACTATTCCAACAAACGATGCGTGGTGCCGCGATCATGGTCCGGCGTTTGTTGTCAATCCAAATGCAAAGGAGCCGCTTGCAATTGTTGATTGGGGATACAATGCGTGGGGTGAAAAATATCCGCCGTATGATTTGGATGATGTCGTGCCAACTCGCATTGCTGAAAAAAGAAATCTTCCTCTATTCTATCCCGGTATTGTAATGGAAGGCGGAGCCATCGAGGTGAACGGAAAAGGATGTTTGTTAACTACAAAAGCCTGTCTATTAAACAAGAATCGAAATCCGAATTTGAATCAAGAACAGATTGAAACATATCTGAAAGAATATTACGGGCAGGAAAAAATTCTTTGGCTCGAAGACGGCATTGTTGGTGATGATACCGACGGACATATTGATGATCTCTCTCGTTTTATTACTCCCTCAACAATTGTAACAGTTGTTGAAGAAGATCCGCAGGATGAAAATTATCCTATCCTTCAAGAGAATCTGAAAATGCTTCGCACCTTCAAAGATCAGGATGAAAGACATTTCCGCATTGTTGAATTGCCCATGCCGGGTGTTGTTCAATATGACGGACAGCGCCTGCCGGCAAGTTATGCAAATTTTCTTATCGGAAACGGATTTGTTATTGTTCCTGTGTTCAATCATCCCAACGATCTTCGTGCATTAAATATTTTGCAGAATGAATTTCCCGACCGTAAAGTTATTGGCATTGACTGTGTTGATCTTGTATGGGGATTGGGAACGCTGCATTGCATTAGTCAACAAGAACCGAAAACAGTGAGCAGTGAACAGTAAAACCGAAAACAGTGAACAGTGAACAATTATCAATGAAAGATTTCATCAACAATTAAATCAAAACAACGCATCTATTCACCCCCAAAATTTAGCCACATTCGCCGCGGCGAAGCACAGAAAAAAACACGGGTTCACACAGATAATTTAAATAATTTAATTCGTGAACATCAGTGTTGTTTCCGTGTCATCCGTGGTTTATGTTCGATGGGTTTATATTGTAATTGCACATTAAACATTATTCATTGAACATTGAACTATGGTTCCTATTTCAGTTATCTACTCCGGCACACTTCGCTGCAATGTTACACACGATAATAGCGGCGTGCAAATTATTACCGATGCACCAACCGATAACCATGGACGCGGAGAAAGTTTTTCTCCCACCGATTTGGTTGCAACCGCGCTCGGTGCGTGCATGATTACCACAATGGGAATCACTGCGCAGAATGAACATGTTTCACTTGATGGTACAACCATTGCCATCGAAAAATATATGAGTACGGATGCACCGAGACGCATTGCAAAAATTGCTGCTCATCTCACAATGTGCGCAGGCATTCCGAAAGAATACAGATCACGAATCGAACACATCGGCAATAACTGCCCTGTGCAAAAAACGTTGCACCCGGATGTTGTGTTGGATATTGCATATAGTTATCCAGACTAATTTCACTTTTAAGGAGAAACAAACAATGAAGCGATTTCTTACTGTTGTATTTTTTTCAACATTACTGATTGGATGCGGAACTTCAGCGCCCGATTCTTTTTTGCAAATGTCGCAGCCATATTGGGAAACAATTGAAGTACGATCCAACATGAAGTATGATGATGTGTGGCAAAAAGCTGTCTACATTGTTGCCAAAAAATTTGATATTGATTTATCAATAAAAGAAGATGGGTACATTCGTTCGCCGTGGGTGGCTTCTTACTTTAGCGATGCACGTGATAATGCAGAATACCGCGTGAAAATTGTTGCAAAGTTTTCAGCCGACAAAAGAAAATTCGAATTCAAAATTGATTCACAAATACTAAAGGGAAAAAACTGGATCAACGGTTCCGATTCCCGCATTGGCGCAAATATGAAAAAAGATTTTATGAATTCTTTCGGTGATCAGAAAGCGGAACCTGCGCCGAAAGTACCCAACCCATAAATTACATCTCACAAAGGAAATAGTATGAAACGATATATTGCTTTTTCGTTGTTGGTATGCTGCACCCTGCTGCAATATTCCAACGCGCAAGTAAAGCCGGAAATTTTTGATTCTACAACCGTTGCAAAAATCCGCGACGAAGGATTGAATCATTCAAAAGTAATGGAAACATTGAGTTGGCTTTCCGACGTCTATGGTCCGCGACTTACCGGTTCGCCCGCATATATTCGTGCTGCAGAGTGGGTGATGAAGCAAATGAAAGAATTGGGAATGGAAAACATTCATCGAGAAGGATGGATGTTTGGAAAAGGATGGGAATTGAAAGATTACGCGGCGCGCGTTATCGGTCAACAAACATTTCCATTGATATCCTTTCCAAAAGCATGGTCGCCCGAATTAAAAGGTGAAGTAGAAGCCGATGTTGTGTTTCTGGATGCGCAAACAGACAGCGCATTAGAAACGTACAAAGGAAAGTTGAAAGGAAAATTTATTCTATTCAGTCAGCCGACAAAATTGAATGCGTACTTCGCACCGCCCGCAACGCGTGTTGCAGATTCGAGCTTGTTGAAATTAGCAAACGCTGAACCGGAACTCAGCGGCAATCCGAGAAATTTTCAAATGACACCGCAGCAAAAAACTATAGCATTAGTAAATTTCAAAAAATTGGAACTGTGTCAGAAAGAAAACGCGGCGGCGATTCTTACTTCTGCACCGGCGCAACGCAATGAAGGCGGCAGTGTGTTTGTGATGGGCGCAAGTGTTCCAACACATCCGGACACGCCCTCTGTGAACCGCATTCCTTCATACAGCAGCAAAGCGCCAAAAATTTTGCCGCAAGTTGAAGTTGGCGCCGAACAGTATAACAGAATGGTGCGCATGATTCAAAAAGGTGAGAAAATAAAAATTGCAATGGAGTTAGAAGTTGATTGGTTCAAAGAAGATTCGTGTTACAATGTTATCGCAGAAATTCCGGGAACTGATTTGAAGGATGAAGTGGTAATGATTGGTGCACATTTGGATTCGTGGCACAGCGGTACCGGCGCAACAGATAATGGAACAGGAAGCGCGGTGTGTATGGAAGCAATGCGTATTTTAAAATCTATCGGCGCGAAACCGAAACGGACTATTCGCATGGCATTGTGGGGCGGTGAAGAACAAGGTTTGCTTGGTTCGCGCGCATATACAGAAAAACATTTTGGCAAACGCGATTCGTTATCAAAGGATGCGGAGAAATTCTGCGCGTACTTCAACAATGATAATGGAACAGGAAAAGTGCGCGGCATTTATCTGCAAGGCAACGACGCATTGCGGCCGATTTTCCGTGCGTGGCTTTCGCCATTTAAAGAGATGGGCGCCACAACTCTTTCTCTTTCAAACACCGGCGGAACAGATCATCTTGCGTTCGATGCACTCGGCTTGCCGGGATTTCAATTTATTCAGGATCCGATAGAATATGGTACTCGCACGTGGCATTCCACGATGGATGTGTACGATCGTGCGCAAGAAGATGATGTAAAACAAGCAGCAATTCTGATGGCATCGTTTGCATATAATGCCGCAATGCGCGATGAAAAAATTCCGCGCAAAATTCTTCAGTCATCCGGCGGAAATAAAGGTGCTGGTTACGAAGAAGATGAGCACGAACATTCACACTAAATAACTGAAGTTACATAGAATCTTGGTGTTATAATTACTAACTGATGTTACGCAAACATGATGTAAGAACGGTCGAAAGACCGTTCCAAATTTAAATACATGGCACGGATTTCCATCCGCGCCTACATTAGTTTTATGAAAAAAATATTTTTGAGTTTGGTTGTCACTATTCAATTTTCTTCTGCACAAAGCGCAAACGACAGTATATATCACACAGATTTTAAAAAAGAACAGTCGGTTCCATTCTTTTATATTAAAACAGGTGTTTTCATAAAAAGTTTTTCTATGCTTGCTAATTATCCACTGCCATTCTTTGGAATAGGACATTTTGCACAAAAAGATTGGATTACGGGTACTGCTTTCTTTGTAAGCGAAGCCGGTCTTTATGAGATAACTAGTAAATTTCATGAAGAAGCAGACAAAGCCTCTTTTAATAATTATGATAATCCTACCGACAGATTATATAGGAACACCAAAACATCCTTTGCTAATAACTCATATGCGTTTATTACTCAAGGCGTTGCATCATATATAAGTATGATTGATTTTTATTCTGCTTATCGGGGATTACACAATAAAACTTCTAGCATAAACAAAGTAACATTTAATGATGATGGTGTTTTTAGTTTGGTACTTTCTCCTTTTAAGCCAAAGTATTTGTTCAACCCTTGGGTTTTTGTTCCCGTTCTCAGTGGTGCGGCACTTGAATATTATTTTTCTAATGGAAGTAAACCGCTTTCTTCTGCACAAAATATTATGCTGTTCGATAAATATTATTCTCCAAACAATGCCGCAGCAACATTCGGTGCGGTAAACGTACCGCGTTATTTGCTGGTTGCATCAGGTGAAGAAATGTTCTTTCGTGGTGCTATTCAAACTGAGTTAACAGAACAATATAACCCTTCTATTGCTATTGGAACATCGTCAGTGCTGTTCGGGTTATATCATTTTAAAGACGGTCCACAAAAAATATTGTCAGCAACAATAGCCGGAATATATTTTAGTTATCGCTACAAAAATAATGGCTACGATCTTGGCGAAACTATCGCAACACATTTCTGGGTTGATTGGATTAACAACCTGATTGAGTTTTATAGAAATCCCAGAGAAAGTAATTTCGTTTTTGGTATAAATTGGAAATTTTGAAAAGTGATACAATTACTACCTGCAACTTCACAAACACAGATAGAAATAATTCGCACACTCTTTATGGAATATGCACAGTCGCTGAATTTCAGTTTGTGCTTTCAAGGTTTCGATAAAGAACTTGCTGAACTACCGGGCAACTATGCGCCGCCATCTGGACGATTATTGCTTGCGGAATACGATGGAACTATTGCAGGTTGTGTTGCGCTTCGTGCGCTTGATGCAACAACATGTGAAATGAAACGTCTCTTTGTTCGACCGCAGTTTCGTGGTGCAAAAATTGGAAAAGCGCTCACTATAAAAATAATTGAAGAAGGTCACACAATCGGCTACACTCGTATGGTATTGGATACGGTGGAAGAAACCATGCAGAGCGCAAGTCAGTTATATAAAAAACTTGGTTTCACAATTATTCCTCCGTACTACGATAACCAAGCGTGTTCATCTGTTTGCATGGAACTCATCTTAAATACAACATCCATTTCATTATGATAAAATTTTGTAACTACTCAGCGAAAATAACCCCACCCTTTGTCCCTCCCCTTTTAGGGGAGGGAATATGTCCTCTCCCCCTAACAGGGGAAGAGAAAGAGAGGGGGTCGTATTTACAAAGGTGGAAAAAAAAAGAGTGAGTGATTCGCCGCGGCGAACGAATTTTTAATTTTCCACGCTCATAGTTACAAAATTTTTCAAAATCAGAGTTATCTCCCGAAGGGATGGCGGCGAAGCCATCCCTTCGGGACTTCGCTCACGTGTTCTATTATTTATTCTTTAAATCGTTCTTTTTTCTCACAAAAGTTGAACTTTGCGTAACATCAGTACATTACTAAAATTTTTCATTTATGAAAGGACAATACTATGGCAACACAACAAGAACGCAATGAGATGATTACAAAAATTCAGTCGCTTTCTGCCGAGCTTGAAGTCGCAATACAAGGATTGAACGATGCACAACTTGATACACCGTACCGCGATGGCGGATGGACGGTGCGGCAAGTGGTACATCATTTGGCTGATTCACACATTAACGCATTTGTGAGAATGAAATTAATTCTTACAGAAAATAATCCGCCGTTAAAAGCATACAACCAAGATGCGTGGGCAGTAACCGCCGATGCAAAACTTCCTCTTGCGAGCTCGCTCACAATTCTTCGCGGCTTACACGAGCGATGGACTGTGTTGTTACAGGCAGTGCAAGAACATGAATGGATCAAAACAGCAATTCATCCAGAGCGTGGCGCCGTAACATTGGAATCGCAGTTAGTTATTTATTCCAACCACGGAAAAAAACATATCGGTCACATTATGGGATTGCGTAATACAAAAGGATGGTAAGATTCAATTATCAATTAACAATGAGCAATGAACAATAATAGAACCATTCTCAGTCAGTTGAATATGTATCCTATCAAATCTGCGCGAGGAATTTCACTGACAAGCAGTATTGTTGAGGAACGGGGATTACAATTTGATCGCCGGTGGATGCTGGTGAACGAGCATAATAAGTTTTTGACACAACGCGAATATCCGCGCATGGCGCTCATTTCGCCAAGCATAACGAAAAAAGAATTATTGGTTAAAGCGCCGTTCATGCAGACACTTTCAATTCCATTGTTAGTTGAACATCATTCGTTATCCACTGTAACAATCTGGGATGATAGTGTACAGGTTGTACGTGTCTCCAATGAAGCAGACGAGTGGTTCAGTGCGTTTCTAAAAGTGAATTGCAAACTCGTATTTTTTCCTAACGAAAGTATTCGCCGCGTTGATACAACATACGCGCATAACAACGAGCGCACCGCTTTTGCTGATGCGTTTCCGTTTCTGCTTATTTCGGAAGCATCGCTTGAAATGCTCAACAGTAAACTTGCAGAACCTGTACCGATGAATCGTTTTCGTCCGAACATTGTTGTGCACGGATGCGAGCCGTTTGCAGAAGACAGATGGAAAACGATTCGCATCAACAATATTATTTTTCATCCTGTTAAACCGTGCTCTCGATGTGTGGTAACGACAACGAATCAACTCACTGCAGAAAGACGTTCTTCGGAACCGCTTGCCACGCTTGCAACATTTCGTACCATCAACAACAAAGTAATGTTTGGTCAAAATGTCGTTGCTGAAAAAACGGGAAGTATTTCTGTTGGCGATACCATTGAAATTTTGGAAATGAAATAATGAAAATCATGTACACGCTTTTTTTTGTAATACTTTTTTCTTCTTCGTTAACAGCTCAACTTAAAAATGGAAAACATTATCGTATAATTTTCTTTGGTGATTCAATTACAGAACTTGGTGTTGAACCAAAAGGATATATTTCTCTGCTACGAGATAGCATCCGTACACTTGATAGTACGGTAGAACTTATTGGCGCCGGAATTAGCGGGCATAAAGTAACCGATTTGCAAGCGCGTCTTGAACGCGATGTGCTTTCAAAAAAACCAACACTTGTTGTTATCTACATTGGTATTAACGATGTGTGGCATTGGGTTTTGCCAAATGCCAAAGGAACGACAAAAGAAATGTTTGAAGCAGGCTTGAAAGATATTATCGGGAAAATTCAGACACTCGGTGCACAAGTAATTCTTTGCACACCAAGTGTGATCGGAGAAAAGAACGATGGGGATAATCCGCAAGATGCAATGTTGCATGAATACAGCGCGATCAGCAGAAAAGTTGCTGCCACAACCAATGCAACATTGTGCGACTTGCATTCTGCGTTTGTTACATACGAATCGTTGCACAATCCGGAAAATAAAAAAGAAAATATTCTTACCAATGATGGTGTTCACTTAAATGATAATGGGAATATTTTTGTCGCGCACGAAATGATGAAAATATTTTCCGCCATGAATTTATTTTCTTCTTCAACAAAATAATATGCAATCAGAATTTTCTGCTGAACAATGGATTTCTGCACTTCATCTTCTTCCGCATCCCGAAGGAGGATTTTATTCCGAAGTATATCGTGCGAACACAAATATTCCACACAGTGCATTGCCACCGCACTATTCCGGTTCGAGATCGCTCGCAACGTCAATTTATTTTTTGTTGAAGAGCAACCAGCGCTCTCATTTTCATCGCTTGCGTTCGGATGAGTTGTGGTATTTTCACGCGGGAAGCGCGATTGTAGTACACGTTATTGCTCCCAACGGCACTCTTACAACAATTACTCTCGGCACTGAGGTGGACGACGGACAACAATTGTGCTGTATCATTCCTGCGGAACACTGGTTCAGTGCAATTGTGGAAGAAGAACATTCGTACGGCTTGGTGAGTTGCGTTGTTGCGCCGGGATTTGATTTTGCAGATTTCGAACTTGCAGAGCGAAAAAATTTTGCCGTGCTTTTTCCTCAACACAAAGAACTAATTTTTTCTTTTACAAAAGAATGATGAATACGATGAAGAGTGATATTGCTATTCGCATGGCAACAGAAGATGATATTCCGCTTATCCTTGTATTGATTCGGGGATTGGCAGACTATGAAAAACTTTCGCACGAATGTGTTGCAACAGAAGAAGCGCTGCGCAGTACATTATTCGGTGAAAAAATATTTGCCGAAGTGCTCATCGCTCATTACAAGAATGAACCCGCAGGGTTTGCGTTATTCTTTCACAACTATTCAACGTTTCTTGCAAAGCCGGGAATATATTTAGAAGACTTGTTTGTGTTTCCTCATTTGCGCGGACATGCTATCGGCAAGACATTGCTTGTGCATCTTGCAATGATTGCTGTTGAACGCAACTGTGGAAGAGTAGAGTGGTCTGTGTTAGATTGGAACGAACAGTCCATTCAATTTTACACAAAACTCGGCGCAGTGCCGATGGATGAGTGGACAATGTTTCGTGTAACCGGAGACGCTTTAAAAAAACTTGCAGAGATGTAAATTATTTTTTTTCGTAACTCCTCATCGTGTTTTTTGTAATTTCAGTATTTCCTAAGTAAATAAAGAAATCCCCCTCGCCC
>CAYHZL010000111.1:0-11856 GCA_964361075.1 uncultured Chitinophagaceae bacterium | reverse complement strand
GACTTTCCTGCAATCCTGCAAACAAACCGCCGACCATAATACAATCCGCACCTGCAGCAATTGCTTTTGCAATATCGCCGGTTTGCTTGATGCCGCCATCGGCAATGACAGGAATTTTTTTCTTCTTCGCAACCGACACACATTCCATAATTGCTGTAACTTGCGGCACGCCAACACCCGCGACAACGCGCGTCGTACAAATTGAACCGGGACCAATGCCAACTTTTATTGCGTCAGCGCCGGCAGCAATTAAATCGCGCGCCGCGTCGGCAGTTGCAATATTGCCGGCAATAATTTCTATGTGCGGATATTTGCTTTTAACTTTTTTCACCATCTCCAGCACACCTTTCGAATGACCGTGTGCCGTATCAATGACAACAACATCTACTCCGGCATGCAGCAATGCCTCGACACGTTCCATCGTATCAACTGTAACGCCGACCGCCGCGCCGACACGCAATCGTCCATGTTTATCTTTGCATGCGTGGGGAAATCTTTTTTTCTTCTGAATATCTTTAAACGTAATCAGTCCGCGAAGTTTTCCGTTTTTATCAACGACAGGAAGTTTTTCGATTTTATGTTTTTGTAAAATTGCTTCTGCTTCTTCCAGCGTTGTTCCGATTGGCGCAGTAACAAGATTGTGCGATGTCATGACATCAGCAACTTTTAAATTTCTGTTCGGCTGAAAACGTAGATCGCGATTGGTAAGAATGCCGACAAGTTGTTCATCTTTCACAATGGGAATTCCTGACACGCTGTACTTCGCCATCAAATCCAACACATCGCCGACATTTTTATCGGCAGTCAACGTAATCGGATTGAGGATCATTCCGCTCTCCGAGCGTTTCACTTTGTCAACTTCTTCCGCCTGTTGTTGAATAGACATATTCTTGTGCAGAATTCCCATGCCGCCTTCGCGCGCCAGCGCAATCGCCATTGCAGATTCAGTAACAGTATCCATCGCCGCAGAAAGTATCGGAATATTTAAACGGATATTTTTTGTGAGGCGTGTTGTTACATCAACTTCGCGCGGAAGAACAGAAGATTTTCCCGGCACCAATAATACATCATCGTACGTAATTGCTTCACCAAGTATTTTTTTTGATTTCATAATTGCTTAGCTATAAAAAAAGAAGGATGCAGAAATGCATCCTTCCTGAACTTAAACATTATAGATCATTGTTCTTTTTACTTAAATTGTATTACGCTTGCTTAAAGAAGAATAATATCTTCTACCTATTGTATCAGCTAGTGGAAGAGTATAATCAGCTTTTTTTGTTATACCTGATTTTTCTAAAGTCCGCACTAATTCATCAAACTCTCTTAATTCCTTATTATTGACATTTTTTTTCACTTCATGTTGCAATATCTCTTGCAGTCTTTTTGTAATCTGTTCCATTGTAGCCTCTTAAATATATTTTCTAGAATGTAAAAATACTTCTGCACCCGTTCTAACAATATATTGACAAATCAAATCATTGTAATCTCTAATCAAAGGCTTTAATTTTAAATCAGTTGAATAATCTTCAATCTTCAATCTTTAATTTTAATATATGTGTCAATGCAGCAATTCCTATTGAACGTCCATGCGAATGCCAACGTTTATTGTCGCCCAGGTCTCTTGCAATTTCAGTTGCTCTTGTTTCTTTCTCAACCTTCGTTACAGGATTCCCATTTTTGTGATTTGTCCAGTTCTTAAATTTGTATTGAACCAACCATTCTTTCAACAAAGCAATGGTCAATTCCCTTGCTTGTTCATGGCGTCTTAACATCGCGAGGTCTTGCTCTCTCAACATTATTAATTCTGCCTGTGTTAATGTACCATTAGCTGACTTAGCAATCAACTCTTCAACTTTATCTAAATATCCTAAAGCAGGTACCCAATTTTTACCATTATAAACTTGTGGATCGATTGGACCTAATGAAGACGAATAATCCATATATATTTTATCACCAGACATACAAAATATTGTCCCAGCAGAATATGCAGAATCAGGAACAATAAAGTAAACTTCTTGGTAATGATGTCGTGTAATTTTAACTAATTTTTCAACTGTTTCGGCACTTCCACCGGGAGTATTTAAAATAATACACAACGTAGAATGTTTTGTGCTATCCGCCTTTAGATCTTCGATAAAATCTCTAAAAGGTTTTTCTAATGCATCTGCAATTGGACCATAATAAAAAATAACATCAGCCGAAAAATAGTCTTCTAATTTGTACAATCTCTCATTTAGAATATCATGTATGGTAGAATCGAAAATTGGCTTCATACTTTTTTAATGCAAAGTTTATAGAAATAATTGTTTGTATTTTGAATACGTACCAACCCAAAACCAGATCATTGTATCATCATGCTGTATTGCAAGAGCACGATGCCGAGAATCCACACGCATAGACCACATATCTTCAACATTCATCAATCGCAGCAATGGATGTGTAGTATTCTGTTTGATGATCGCGAAGTTGTTATCAACATACTTGCGAATTTTGATCGGCAGTGTTCCGTACGCTTCCCAGAAACCATCGACCGCAACATGCTTCATACTTCTTTTGATTTTCCTTCGTCGTGGTTTTTCTTTGCTTCACTCGAACGCGCATCGAGTTTTTTTTCTTTCACATTCGCATCAAATTCTGAAGCCCAAAGATCGCCTTCAAATTCATCGAACCACTCACGTAAGCGAGCCACTTCATCCTTCGTGAGCGAATGGATCAATGCTTGTATGTCGTCAAGTGTACTCATTACGTGTATGCTGCAAAACCTGTAATGTCTTCTCCGATGATGAGCGTGTGCATTTCGTGAGTGCCTTCGTATGTCTTCACCGATTCTAAATTCGCTGCATGACGCATAACCGGATACTCATCTAAAATTCCATTCGCGCCAAGAATTTCGCGCGACATGCGTGCAATCTCCAACGCGTGATACACATTATTTCTTTTCGCCATAGAAATTTGTGTGAACTTAGCTTTGCCCTGATCTTTCAATCTTCCAAGTTGCAGCACAAGCAATTGACCTTTGGTAATTTCGTTCAGCATGTGCACTAATTTTTCCTGTGTCATCTGAAATGCTGCAATTGGTTTGCCGAATTGAATGCGCGACTTTGCATATTGTAACGCGGTATCGTAACATGCCATCGCTGCACCGAGCACGCCCCACGCAATTCCATAACGTGCTTGGCTGAGACACATCAACGGCGATTTCAATCCGCCGGATAATGGCAGAATATTTTTTTCGGGAATAAAGCAATCTTGGAAAACTAATTCTGAAGTTACCGATGCGCGGAGCGAATGTTTGCCGTGCATTTCCGGTGCAGAAAAACCAGGTGTGTTTTTTTCAACAAGAAATCCCTTCACCACACCATCCAACTTCGCCCACACCACTGCAACATCCGCAATGGTTCCATTGGTAATCCACATCTTCGCACCATTTAAAAGATAGCCGCCATCTTTTTTTTCTGCGCGTGTAATCATTCCGCCTGGATTCGAGCCGAAGTCCGGTTCCGTTAATCCAAAGCAGCCAATTTTTTCTCCTCGCGCAAGTTGTGGCAGCCAGTACTCTTTTTGCTCATCAGAACCAAATGTAAAAATCGGATACATCACCAAACCACTTTGCACAGAAGCAAAACTGCGAATACCGCTGTCGCCGCGCTCAAGCTCTTGCATCATTAAACCGTACGCAACATTATTTAATTCTGCACATCCGTATTGTGCAGGAAGCGTTGCGCCGAACAAACCAAGCTCTGCCATTTTTTGCACAAGCTCTTTCGGAAATGTGCCTGCACGATTATGTTTTTCAATAATAGGAAGAACATTATCTTCTACAAATTCACGAACTGTTGAACGAACCATCAATTCGTCTTCGCTGAGAAGTGAATCAATATTTAAATAGTCAACGCCCTGAAACTTTGCCATACTGTGGAAACCTTTTCGGAAAAATAGACGAGTTGATTTAATTGCACGTGTTAAATATTGGAAAAATATCGCTGAAAATCAACGGAAGGAAAAACGCGTCAACAAGCTATTTGAATTTTAAAAAAGAAGTGAGCAGGAAACACTGAGAAGGTTGTGTACACAAAAAATCCGGAACCAACAACCCACCGTTGTCATGTTCCGGATTATTTATGAAAAAAAAATTTATACTCGGCACAAATCAATCAATTGCATTTACTTTGTGTGGATTAACAGCAAGTAATGCATCACAAAATTGAGCGACTTTTTCACTGCCATCGTACAACGAAGCTTCTTGTACCGCCTCAATTGCTTCGTGCGTGCCGATAGAAACTAATGCGTACGCAACTGCCATCCGTACTTTTTCTATTTTATCATTTTTCAAAACATTCGTTAAACAATTCAAGCAATTGCTCAATTTATACTCAGCAATCAATGAAGCAGCGCTGTGCCGCACGCCCTCATTTTCGGATGTTAACGCTTTCGTATAATTTCTCTCCGCAGCCGCCCAATCAGTTTTTGCACTCTTTACATCGCGTGGCGCTTCAGCCAAGGCAATCGTTGACACTGCAACGACTATTCCAATAATCATCTTCACGGTTTTCATACTTCCTCCTATTTTTTTTATGAACTCACTCTTTGAATTACTTTGGTAGAGTATTCGAAGGAACACAAAAAAAGTTTCAACTATAATTTACAAAGGAAGAAAAAATCAGGCAGGAATTGCAATGCGATACTTTTTAATTTTGAGATATAATGTTTTCGGAGTAATGCCGAGAGCGGTAGCAGTCTTTACTCTATTGAAATTATTTTTTTTCAGCGCGTCTTCAATGTGAATTCTTTCAACCCCTTCTAACGTCAGCGATGTTGATTGTGCAACAGTAGAATATTGAAGACTGCCTGATGTTTGTAATGACGATGAGTGTAATAGAAAATCTCTCGCTGTAATAACATTGTCGTGTGAAAGTAAAATGGCGCCTTCAATGGCGTGTTGCAATTCACGAATGTTGCCGGGCCAATCATACGCAAGCAAGAGTTGCAATGCCTCTGCATCAATTACTTTATGCATTTTTGTTTTTGATTTTTTCCGTAGAAAATATTTTATCAGTAATGGGATGTCCTCTTTACGTTCTTTCAACGGCGGGATACGAAGCGTAACAACATTTAAACGATACAGTAAATCTTTCCGAAATCTTCCTTCTGCAACTTCATTTTGCAAATCTTTATTTGTAGCCGAAAGAATTCTCACATCAACTTTCATTGAAGCGTTGCCGCCAACACGACGAAACTCGCCCGTCTCTAAAAAGCGAAGCAACTTCGGTTGTATGGTGGGACTAATATCTCCCACTTCATCCAGAAACAATGTACCGCCGTTGGCAACTTCCACCAATCCTTGCTTCCTCGAAATTGCATTTGTAAATGCGCCCTTCTCATGTCCGAATAATTCACTTTCCAACAATGTGTCAGGAATAGATGCACAGTTCACAACAACAAATGGTCTTGTTCTTCTGTCGCTTTCATTATGAATGAGCTGCGCTAGTAATTCTTTTCCGGCACCACTTGGTCCGAAAATATGAACAATCGCATCGCTTGCAGAAACTTTTTTCGCTGTCGCGAGTAATGTTTTCATCGCTTGGCTTTCTGCAATAATTTCTTTCTCACCGGTTTGCCGCGAAAGTTCGTACTTCATTGCTTCATTATCAATCGCCAAGCGACGAAACTCTAATGCGCGCGCAACAGTTGCAATCAACTCATCGCGGTTGTACGGCTTACCGACAAAATCATACGCACCGAGTTTAGTCGCTTCAATTGCCGTTTTGATATCGGCAAAATTTGTAAGCATGATCACTTGAATAGACGGAAAATTTTCATGAATAAATTTCAAGACTTCAAGTCCGCTCACGCGAGGCATTTTAATATCAAGCAACACAATATCAAACGGTTGTGCTTGCAAGATATTCATTGCAGCGATGCCATCGGTAACAGCCGTAATTGTGTATTGTTTACATTCAGCAAGATCCTCTTTTAAAAGAAAACCAATGCTCGGTTCATCATCAACAATTAAAATATTTCCGCTCAGCATCATAACGTTATGCGTTTTGAATTGCTTGTTGGATAATGAATGTGAGGCAGGTACTAATCTGAGGTAAGAACACGCTCAATTGTTGTAAGCAAATCTACTAAGTCATACGGTTTGCTGACAAAATCTTCCGCGCCTAATTTTTTTGACTCAATCGCATTTTTTAAATCAGCGAAACCTGTTAACATGATAACTTTAGTTTTTGGAAAACGATCTTTAATAAAACGCAATACTTCAAAACCATCGACACGAGGCATTTTTATATCAAGCAACACCAAATCGAATGTTTGTTGTTGGAGAACATTAATTGCTTCGTCGCCATCACCGGCGGTTGCAATTGTGTACCCTTCACTTTCCAATTCACTGCTTAACACGTTGCGAAGTGCATCTTCATCATCCACAACTAATATTGAACTCGCTTGTGCCATTGTTAATCCTTATAAAAAACTGTTTTTCATACTATCTTCTTCCTGTGCTACATATTAGAGAAACGCTTCAAAAAAATCAACAAATAATTTTTTTATTTTAGGCTGATGTTTGCTTCAATGCAAAAGTAGTAGTAACTTTCACTACACTAATTTTAGGGCTTTTATGCGTGATTCTTCAATACATGTATTACTTATTGACGACGATATTGTTTATACGAAGATAGTAACGGAATATCTTAAAAATTTTCCTGATGAAAAGTTTGTTGTTACAAGTGAATATACGGGTCCAAGCGGCATACAAAAACTGCAAAATGATCCGTCGGTAGATATTGTGTTGCTTGATTATTTTCTCGGCAGCATGAACGGTTTAGATGTAGCGAAGGAAATTCGCACTGCGAAACTTGAAACGCCGATTGTCTTTGTCTCGTGGAATAAAGATTTTAATCTTGCCGTTGAAGCAATGAAGTTAAATGTTGAAGATTATTTAATCAAGAGTGAAATTGCCACATCCATACTTCCCTCAACAATTATCGCCGCGTTGAACCGCACTGAATTGAAGCGAAAAATTACAATCTCACAAAAAAATAAATTTGCTGCAGAACAACGTGCGCAGGCAATAAAAGAATTAATTGTTACCGTGTGCCACGAAATCAATAATCCGCTTGCGGCAATAAAATTGAGCAGCGAAATTATTTCCCGTGGTTCTATTACACCCGAAGAACGAAGTATTGTCAACACATTGGGTATCAATATTAAAAAAATTGAACGTGAAACAATAAAATTGAAAGATATCAATAGTGTTCCTCGTTCGTAAGTTCCTCCGCATAGTGACCGCTCGTCTGATTAGCACTCAACCATGAATGTGAAAGCGTACGCTAAAATTAATCTAGGTCTGCGCATTGTCGAAAAACGTGCAGACGGTTTTCACAATATCGAAAC
This sequence comes from uncultured Chitinophagaceae bacterium, assembly GCA_964361075.1. Classification (GTDB taxonomy): domain Bacteria; phylum Bacteroidota; class Ignavibacteria; order UBA10030; family UBA8401; genus CAYHZL01. The sequence continues at coordinate 4,461 of CAYHZL010000111.1, read as the reverse complement.
CATCTTTCACTACATCAATCTGTTCGATGAAATTTCGGTGAAGCCGACGCAACGAGAAATTATGTTGCACAGCTCAAGCGCAGCCATTCCGTCCGACAATACAAATGTATGCTGGAAAGTTGTTGAGTTATTACAGAAAGAAACCGGATCAACATTCGGCGCGGAAATTGAATTACAAAAAAATATTCCGACAGGCGCCGGACTTGGCGGCGGCAGCAGTGATGCCGCACTACTTCTACGCACACTTCCTTCACTGTGGAAAATAAATATTTCGCAAGAACGTCTCGCGCACCTCGCATTGCAGCTTGGTTCCGATGTTCCATTTTTTCTTTTAAATACAAGTGCGTATGCCGAAAGCCGAGGCGAAGTTCTTTTTCCGTTTTCATATCCGCTTCCCTATTGGATTGTTCTAATCTATCCGAACATTCATGTATCAACACCGTGGGCGTATCGGGAATTTTCAACGCGAATGTTGCCGCAAAGGACACAACAACTTTTTCCGCTCTTCAACAAGACAAGTCATACTCCGCATACACTTGAAAATATTTTAATAAATGATTTTGAAAAAGTGGTGTTCGAAACACATCCTGAAATTGGAGATATAAAAAAAATGCTGCTCGAACACACCGCGCGTTTTGCATTGATGTCGGGGAGCGGCTCATCGGTATTTGGTTTATTTGAACAAGAACATCAGGCACGCGAAGCTGTCGCTTTTTTTAGCAAGAAATTTTTTGTTTCACTGACAGAACCAAATTTTCAACCGATTGAATATGCAACAACATAAAAAATATTTTTCAGTTGTTATCCGAAAAGACAATACTCTTCTTGATTTTTTCAGAAGGTATTATTTTCTACTAATTTTTTGTGTTATGCTCGTCTTCTCTTTTCAAATCGGTAGCGCTCAAACAAAAAGTGATTCGCTGATTGTTAAAACTATTAAAAAAGATTCTTTGAGCTTGGCGAGCGATACAAATCAGGTAGCTGCGAAAGATTCAACATTTCGCGTTCGCCCGATTCCCCTTGCCGGAACAATCAATCGTTTTGGTGATTCAGTTTTTTCTATTCACAGTTCTGAAATTCCGTGGCTCGAATATCGTTCACTGTCCGATTTGCTGTGGCAGTATCCCGGCGTCTATATTCGTGATATGGCAAGTCCCGGACGAAATGCACAACTCAATATTAACGGCGTTGATAATCGCAGTATTGCAGTTATGGTTGATGGAGTCAGCCACAACGATCCGATAACAGGAACGTACAACTTATCGCTCTATCCTGTTGAAGCAATCGAGCGCATCGAAATTATTTCCGGACCTCGCGCATTTTTGTACGGATACAATTCAACCGGCGGCGCTGTAAATCTTATTACCAACAGCTACTACACCGGCAAACCGCTTTCGCATCTTCGTTACAGTCAGGGGCTTCACGGTTACACGCAAACAGATGTGCTCTTCACACAAAATTTATTCAGCAGATTTAATTTTACATTTGGTCTTTCGTACAACGGATTTGGTTCTGCAAATGAAAGTGAGTATTACCGTGGACGATTTAAAAATTCGAACGATGAAGCATGGACATTCCGTACAAAACTCCGGTACAATCTTTCCGATAATTTCAACATCATGTTTACACATTTCTATCATCAAACATGGACAGGATTAAATGGCGGTATTGATTTAACAAAAACGCCGACTGCGAATATCTTTAATGACATCGCAGCAGAGGTAACAAATCTTGATGCGTACGAAAAATTATTTAATCATCATTTCAATCTTTCTGCCATCGCTTATCCATTTGGTGACAGCACACTTGTGGCAACACTTTCCGCCTACCATAATACGCAACTGCGCGAGTACCGCGATGAAGAGAACAGAAGACAAACCAATGGAATTTATATTGCCAATGATGATAAGAGTTCCATTCTTGGCGGCTCAGCAAATGTTGAGTGGAAAACTGCGCGCAACGTGCTTTCACTCCGCGCGGTAACGGAACAACGGAATTATACACTGCATGGTTTTTTGCTAACACAAGGTTCGTTCTTTGTCGCATCCGCGAAAGATGAATTTACTCCGACAGAAAATATTACTGTCGCCGGATTTTTTAAAGCTGATAGGTATTTAGATAATCTTGGTGGTGATGTTCGTACAAAAATTCATCCGAATGTGTCGGTGTATGCAGGGTATTCACAATCTCACTACTTCGTAAATCCCATTGAAAATATTTTTCCCGGATCGCAAACAAATGACGAACGTCATTCGGTTGCAGAAGCCGGTATTACTTTCAACATCGAACAATCTTTCTCAACACAACTTACATATATACGACGAGTCATTACCAATTTCCGTTTTATTGACACAGCAAATTCAAGTTTAACATTAACGATACTTCAAAATAAAATTATTGAAGGAATAAATCTTTCTGTTCATGTGCAGTACGGCAATTATTTTTTTGACGGACGTGCTTCGTACTTGAATACACCAACACTTAGCTACAGTGGGAAGACATTAACTCTTTTTCCAAAATTATATGCCGATGGTTCTGTATACTTTCGTGGATTTCTTGCAAAAGGAAATTTGGAATTGAAAGCCGGACTGCGCGGAAAATTTATTACGGAACAAAATGGAATGGCGCCGTACGAAGTGGAAAATTATTTTATCCCGTACACACTCAGTTCATTTGGTCCTGGCGGCGCAGTTGATTTGTTTTTTATCGGACACATCGGCGATGCAGACATTCATCTTATTTGGGAAAATCTTCTCGGCTCTGAATACATACTGACGCCAATCTATCCGATGTATGAAAGAAATATTCGGTTTGGTATTACGTGGGAATTTTGGAATTAAAATTTGCTGCAAAAAGATATAGAAGCGTTCTCAAAAATTTTTGATCATCGTCATCGCGAGGAGCGTAGCGACGTGGCGATCTTGTTCATCATATAAAAAGAATAAGATTGCTTCGACAAAAAACGTCTCGCAATGACTATGTGTAATCTTTAAAATTATTTTTTATAGATTTTTTTATTCTCTTTTCTGTTCACTCCTTCATTAACTCACTCACCGTTACAAAAATAAACCCGCGCTTTCGCAGTCGGTCAATAATTTCCGGCAACGCTTCCGCTGTGTGCCAACCTCTCCCATTCATGTGCATTACAATAACAGAACCATTCTTCGTCATCGTGCTGACATACTCAATCAATTTTTCTTTTGTAGCATTTGTATCGGGATCGCCTGATGGCAAATCGTATTGCACAGTTGTCAGACCTTGCTGCGCGGCAGCATGGAGAACGCGCTCATCAAACTCGCCATACGGCGCGCGAAATAACGTCGGCTGTTTTCCTGTTACAGTGAATAGTATTTGTTGTGTCAGTGTAAGTTCGCGCTGCAATCTTCCGGCAGAAATTTCTGTGCAGTGCGGATGAATGAATGAATGATTGCCAATTTCAAATTGAATGTGCTTCGCAAGAAATTGTGTCTGCGAACGATGTTCAATTACCCATTTGCCGGAAAGAAAAAGTGTGGCGGGTGTTTTCATTTCGAGCAACACTGAAAGAACACGTTCATCGTAACCGCTGCGCGAGTGTGTTGCGCATGCATCGAATGTCAATGCAACTTGTTTCTTCGTACGCGAACCATGAAAAAAAACATTCGGCGCAATCGGCTGCACGATAGGTAGTTCGTTCAATATAAAAGAGCGAGGAGTAATATGCGGGAGAAATAATCTGTGGAATCTTGAGGAAGAAAGAAAAAAAATGCGAGTACTACAATCGTATTCATTGCGGCAGTAGCTTTGCTTGAATCGTGCGTGATAATGTAATTACCACTTGTACATACGAATGGTCAATCATTTTCAAAATTTCTTTGGGTGGAACAGTTCCGTCGAGTGTTACCGTATTCCACATTCTTTTATTCATGTGATAGCCGGGCTGCACTGCTTCATATCGCTCGCGCAATTCAATCGCTTGTTCCGGTTCGCATTTTAAATTGATTGTCAACGGATTTGTATCTAACCTCATCAATAAAAATATTTTCCCTTCCACCTTAAAAACCAGCACATCTTCGCCGAAAGGAAATCCTTCTGTAATTTTTCCTTTTTTCTTCAAACAGTATTCACGAATAGAATCTACATCAAGCATGGTGGTAGTGATAGCTACGTTTTCTTTGACAGATATGTGTCTTGCTTTATTATTTTGTAACTCCTAAGTAACTCGTTGTAACCTCAAATAAATCTACAGGTTAAAAATTGAAGATTTCGAGTTACTTTCTGAAAAAAGTGCGCCGCAGGTGCACTGAACGCGCTACTCAGTAACTCAAATCGTGAGTTACTCTTTTTGAAAAAAATACGCCGCAGGCGCACTGAACGCGCTACTCAGCGTACCTTTAAAGTCATGCCATGAGTTACTTTTTGACATCATAAAACTTGCAACATTCACCAAAACATTAGACAAACTCATGGCATGACTGAGTA
>CAYHZL010000110.1:0-11915 GCA_964361075.1 uncultured Chitinophagaceae bacterium | reverse complement strand
GGAGAAGCAAAGAGGGGGTGATTCGCCGCGGCGAACGAATTTATAATTTGCCACGTTGAGCAGTTACACAAAAATATTATTTGAGAAATATTAGATGCCTTCCACTGTAGGCGGACAAGTTAAAGTATCAGACATCAAGAAGGTTTTTGCAGGAATGTTATGCACTATGATTTAATTATTATTGGTGGTGGTATTGTTGGGCTAGCCACAGCATTATGTGTATTAGAGCAACAACAAAATTTGAAAGTGATGATTGTAGAAAAAGAATCATCAATAGGTCAACACCAAACAAGTCATAATAGCGGTGTTATTCACTCAGGAATTTATTATAAACCGGGAAGTTTAAAAGCACAAAATTGCATTAATGGTTACAAACAGTTGTTGGAATTTTGTGATACATATAATGTGAAGTATGAATTGTGTGGGAAAATTATTGTTGCCACAAAAGAAAACCAACTTCCGATGTTGGAAGAATTATATGAGCGTGGTGTAGCTAATGGTTTAACGGGACTTCGGTTTTTATCAAAAGAAGAAATACGCGAACACGAACCATACGCCAGCGGCATCAGGGCGATTCATGTACCTCAGACCGGAATTATTGATTATTCTGAAGTCATTAATAAATATGCAGAACTAATACAAAAAAATGGCGGGGAAATATATTGTGGCGAGAAAGTAGTTGGTGTACATACGAATGATTCTTCTTGTGCAATTGAGACCGCTGCCAATACCTATACTTCGAAAACTGTTGTAAGCTGTGCCGGTTTAATGTCTGATCGTGTTGCAAAAATGACACAGCCAAATTTGCCGCTGCAAATTATTCCATTCCGCGGAGAATATTATTCTGTTGCTAAAGAAAAGGAATATCTTATAAAGTCATTAATTTACCCGGTGCCAGATCCGGCATTTCCATTCTTAGGCGTTCACTTTACAAGAATGGTCAATGGTGGTGTTGAAGCAGGACCCAATGCGGTGTTTGCGTTTAAGCGTGAAGGATATAAAAAATCAGATTTCAATTTACATGATACGTACGATGCATTGATGTTTCCGGGATTTCAAAAGGTTATAAAAAAATATTGGCGGAAAGGGTTAGATGAATATTACCGGTCATTTAATAAATCGGCTTTTGTAAAAGCATTACAAGAACTCGTTCCCGAAATTTCAAGCAGCGACTTGGTTGCTGGTAGCGCCGGCGTGCGTGCGCAGGCTTGTTCTCTTGAAGGAGGATTGGTTGATGATTTTTCCTTTATTGAAAATCATCGTGTTCTCCATGTGTGCAATGCGCCTTCTCCCGCGGCAACGTCATCATTAGCAATCGGCAACACTGTAGCCGAAAAAATTATGAGGTATGTTCGATGATGCTAAAACAATTTTCATTACCCACCTTTAGAAAGAGATCTGTCGCAGAAATATGAAAACTATTGTTACTATTACAGGTATACGCCCGGATTTTATTCGTATGAACAAAGTGTTTGAGAAACTTGACGAGCAATTCAATCATATTATGATTCATACCGGACAGCATTATGATGACGAACTCAGCAAGATTTTTTTTCAACAGTTAAAAATCAGAAAGCCGGATTTCACTTTAGCAGCCGGACAAAATAGCTCTAACCACTACGAACAACTTTCATATCTCTCGAAAGAAGTCATTTATCTTCTACAGCGAAAAAAAATTGATCCATCAATTATTCTTTTTTTAGGTGATTCAAATTCTGCAATGGTGAGCGCTCCCTTATTTAAAGAAGGATACAACATTGGGCACATCGAAGGTGGAATGCGTTCATACGATAGAAGAATGCCCGAAGAAGTTAACCGCGTTATCTGCGATTACGTTTCGGATTCCGTATTTGTGTACACGCCTTTATACAAGGAAAGATTAATTGCAGAGAATAAAAATCCTAAACAAATACATGTTGTTGGAAATACCATTGTTGAAATTGTGAAAGAATATATGCCGCAAGGTAAACGACAAAAAGATTTTATTGTCGCGGATATTCACCGCAGCGAAAACCTAAAGAGTCATCACCAGTTTAATCACATTCTCGAATACATTAATACTGCTGGTCAAAAACTTAACATGGAAGTGAAATTAGTTAAGTTCAAACGCGCTGTTAATTTGATTGAAAAGTACAAACTCTTACAAGACAAGAAAAATATTTCGCTTGTTGGTCCGTATGGCTTCCTTGATTATCTGAATCTTCAATACAACGCGTATGGAATAATTTCGGACTCCGGAACAAGCCAAGAAGAATGTCCGTTGCTTGGAGTGCCGGTTGCGGTACCCCGCAAAGCTACTGAACGACCGGAATCGGTTGAACAAGGAAACAGCATCATGGTTGGTGAAGACAGACCAATCAATACAATGGCTGCAGAAACAATTTCTTTTTTTAAAAACTATGCCGTCTCACCCACTCAATTGAAATGGCTTGGCAATGGAAAAACCTCAGACACAATAATTACAATCTTAAGGAAGGAACTAGAAAAATGAAAAACGTGCTTATCGTTGGCGGCGCCGGTTATGTCGGCGGGGCAATCACAGATCTAATTCAGCAATCAAATTACAATGCAAGAGTGTACGATGCGCTTTTGTACGAAGACTCTTTTCGTAAACCGGTTGACTTTGTGTATGGTGATGTACGAGACCATGATAGACTAAAACTCCAATTGAAATGGGCAGATGCTGTCGTGTGGCTTGCTGCAATTGTCGGTGATGGCGCGTGTCAGTTGAATCCGGAATTAACCCGATCAATAAATCAAGATTCAATTGCATGGCTTGCCGATAACTTTAACGGCAGAATTATTTTTATGTCCACATGCTCTGTGTATGGCGCACAAGACAAAGAGTTACATGAAACGTCATCAACAAATCCATTATCTCTTTATGCCGAAACAAAATTGAATGCAGAGAAATTTCTAAAACATAAAAACGCAATTATTTTTCGACTTGGAACATTATTTGGCGTTGGCGACCTTTATTCAAGAATCCGTTTAGACCTTGTCGTTAATATTTTAACAATTCGCGCTTATGTAGAAGGACATATATGTGTATTTGGAGGCGATCAATTCCGTCCGTTGCTTCATGTTAAAGATGTAGCACGCGCCGTGTTGGTAAACCTGGAATCGGAACACAAAGGAGTTTTTAATCTTGCGCGACAGAATGTACGAATCAGTGATCTTGCATATCAAGTGAGAATGCATTTTCCCGATATGGTTATTGAAACGAGCGACATACCTTTCCAGGATACACGTAATTACCGGGTTTCGGCAAAGAAAGCTTTTGATGTCTTTGGATTCAAATCAATTCACTCAATTGATGAAGGAATTGAAGAATTAAAATATCTTGTTGAAACTAAACGTATCAAAGATTTGACGAGTCCTCGATACTCTAACCAAGCGTACTTAAAAGATCACTACGAAGAATTATTGATTCAAAAATTCAAAGAAGCTGAGGCTGCATAATGGAAGAAATGAATCCACAATTACTCAAAGGCGGCGTAGCAGTAGATGACCGCGGAACCGTGAGTTTTGTAAATGATTTTGATTTTCTGGGTGAAAAAATAAGAAGATTTTATTCTATTGAAAATCATAGCAAGGGTTTTATACGTGCATGGCATGGGCATAACATAGAAGCTAAATACGTTTTAGCAACAAAAGGTGCATCCTTAGTTTGTTGTGTGAAAATTGATAATTGGGAGAATCCTTCCAAAGATGCTAAAGTTTGGCGTTTTGTCTTGAGCGATACAAATCCCTCAATTTTATATATCCCTGAAGGTTATGCTAATGGTCATATGTCGTTAAATGAAAATACTCAGATTATGGTCTTCTCTAACAAAACATTACAGGAGGGATTAAATGACGATACAAGATTTGAATCTCACTATTGGGATCCATGGAAAGTAGAGGAGAGATAATATGACGAAAGTTTTAGTTACCGGTTCTACCGGGATGCTTGGTTATGCTGTTTCAGAATATTTTATTTTTAGAGGTTATGATGTAATAAAACTGACCAGAAAAGAATTTGATATTGGAGTTGAGCCACATGAGAATTTTATTCCTTTCCTAAAAGATATTGATATAGTGGTCAATTGTGCAGGATTAATAAAACCAACAATTGGAAAAAATCCGATTGAACATGCATTAAGAATAAATTCAATCTTTCCCAGAAATTTAGCAAAAATGACAAGTGAGAGAGACATCAAATGTTTTCACATAACAACAGATTGTGTTTATTCAGGTAAAAAAGGAAATTATAATGAAAATTCCCTCTTTGATGCTGAAGATACTTATGGCATGACGAAAAATGCTGGTGAAAATGGCGAGTGCATGGTTCTCCGCACTTCAATAATTGGTGAAGAAAATGGACAGAGCCGTTCGCTGCTTGAATGGGCGAGAAGCCAAGCCGGTAAAGAAGTAAATGGATTTACGAATCATCAATGGAACGGTGTTACAACTTTATATCTCGCGGAAATTATTGAAAATATTTTTAAAAATAACCTTTATCAAAAAGGATTATTCCACATTCATTCTCCGAATACAGTTACAAAGTATGAACTGTTTCAACTATTCAACAAAGTGTATGGATTAAATTTTTCGAAGATCAACGCTGCTGAAGCGAAAGATGCTGTTGACAGAAGCATGTCCAGCATCTATTCGCTGACAAATCTTGTTGCAACAAAGGACCTCGAAACACAAGTGAATGAGATGAAAACTTTTTTTTCCAACTAAGGACTCACAATGAATCAACACTATGAGAAAAAAGAAAATTGGCACGAAGATTTTATAGTGTATCTAACAGCTCAATACAGACCAAAAGTATATGTTGAATTGGGGCTGTATCAATGTGAACTGTTCAATAAAATAGTACCATATTCAGACCATTGTATTGGAGTAGATATTTCTGCGGAAGCCGGAAAATGGATGACGGTTTCAGAGAAAACAACTTTCGTGAATTCAACAACGGATCTCTTTGCTGAAGCATTGAAACAAAATCCTATTGCAATAGATATGTTGTTCATTGATGCTGACCATTGTAAAGAATCTGTTTTAAAAGATTTTTGGAATTTTTTCCCTTTTGTAAATGATCACGGGCTCATCTTATTGCACGATACACATCCTAAAAATATTCAGTATACCGATAAAGGATATTGTGGAGACGCATATTTAGTGATTGAAGAATTAAAAAATCATAGTGATGAATTTGAGATGATGACGATTCCAATTCATCCGGGATTGACACTTATACGAAAAAGAAAAACGCAATTAGCATGGGAAAGCGATGGTAATGTAAATACTATAAAAGCGATCGACTATTATGATAGGTATGTAAATAAATCGATTACGATGCCGGCATTTGTTAGCAAAGTAAAACAAATGTTCAATAATGAAGACGACATTAAAACTATTGTAGAGATTGGTGCATTAGATGCTCAAGACTCGCAATACTTTAAAAAAGTATTCCCAGCTGCTACGGTATATGCAGTTGAAGCCTTGCATGATAACTACGATAAATACATGAAGGACTTGAAGGATATTGTTTGCATTAATGCTGTCGTTTCGAATGTTGATGGTGAAATCGCTTTTTATAAAAAAGAAATAAACGGTATTCATAGCATCTTTAATAGAGGGAAGGAATATATGGGGGAGGTGATTAAACTGCCTTCTTACCGTTTTGAAACACTTGCCGCAATGAATGGAATACATAGTGTTGATATGTTGAAACTTGATGTTGAAGGCGCTACAATAGAAGCGTTGGAAGGTATGGGAAACTTACTTCCTAGTGTTAAAATTATGCATCTTGAATCTGAATCATATCCGTTTTTTGAAGGACAAAAACTACATAATGAAGTTGTAAAGTATTTAGAACAAAAAGGATTTTCCCTTCTCGAATTAACAAGTTTTCCAATTCAGCCCGGTAGATTACAATACGATTCCGTATGGATTAATAATATCTATCTTGATACTCACAAAGCATTAGAAGTTGCAAAAGTTAATGAAGAGGAAGTTTCTACTCCACACTATAAAATTGTTGTAATTGCTCAAATATATAATGAAATGCGTAAAGGTAACTTAGAACGTTTCTGGAAATACATTCAGCCGGTTTGTGATGGACTTGTTGTTTACGACGATGGAAGTACCGACGGCAGTTACGAGTATATGTTGGATAAGGCAATTTTTACATTAAGAGCCGGGGAGAATGATTTTGAAAATGAATTGAACCATAAAAAAATTCTTCTTGAGTATGCGCTAAAGTTACAGCCCGATTTTATCTTACGAATGGATGCCGATGAGTTGCTGACTTCAAATGCGCAAATAGAATTACAGAACATTTGCAAATATGCTGATGAAAATAATATTGACGCAATCAGTTTTCACGAAATAAATCTTTGGAGAAGTCATTCGTGGAAACGAATTGATAATTCATACAATCTTGGATGGTTTGTTCGTCTTTGGCGCGTAACTCCCGATCTCATGTATAACGAAACCAATCCCGGGTTGCATCAACAGGATTATCCGCAATCAATTACGACTATTAAAAAAACTGATAGTGTAAGTGTAATTCATTATGGATTTGATTCAGATCGTTCACTTGCATTTAAATATTTTGTGTACCGATCGTACGGGCAGACCGGCTGGGCTTTAGAAAGATTGCTCGACGAAAAAACACTTAGCTTAGAAAAAGTAAATGAAAAATTATTCCCTCCAAGCTTATACATTGATGACGATAAGCCCGTACAGCGCAGCTTTAACGAAGCTTTAGAAAGTCTGGATGATTATAAACAAGAAGTCTTTAAGCCAAGAATTTCAATTGTATGCTTAATTTATAAAAGCACAGACTGGCTTGAGTTCGTCTATCAACAACTATTAAAATATACAGACCTTCGCGATAAAGAATTTTATTTTGTTGCTAACGATGCAAACGAGGAAGTGTTACGCTATCTTGATAAAAATTATATCCCTTATCATGTTTGGAATAATTCTTCCGAGCAAAGAACAGAGTGGTATATCAATAATGTCTATCGTGCATGGAATTACGCTGCCGAGATGGCGAAGGGTGATTACTTATTGTTTATAAATAGCGACATGGGATTTTCTGAACATTGGATTGAAAATCTTTTCAACAAACTTAACGGCAGCAACTGTGTTGCTTCACGGCTTGTTGAATCCGGCAAATTACTTTCCGGAGATCATGCAATAAGCAAAAACTTTGGCAGGGTGGTTAATGATTATGATGAAGCGGCTTTTCAAGAGTATGTTAAATCCATAAGTGAAGATGAATTAATGAATGGCGGTCTCTTCATGCCGCTCTTAATTAGAAAAGATCACTTTATGAAGATAGGCGGTTATCCGGAAGGAAACATTGTTCCGAATACGGATATTTTTCATCCGACGATTTCCAAGCAAGGGCTGACATGTGTTAGCGGCGATTTGGTGATAATGCAAAAGTTGGAAAGCATTGGCGTACACCATACGACCTCGTACGATTCGGTTGTGTATCATTTTCAATGCGGAGAAATGGATGCAACAGAATCCAACGATCATCAGCATGATGAAGTTCGAACTATCATCAGCAATGATTATTTGTTAGGAAGAATGGGTGAAAAAACAATGTGGGGCTTTCTCTTATCTAATCTGCCGAATGCAGTTGGCGTTGATATGGATACTCTTCATGTTACACAGAACTTTGAAAAAGAAGCCAAGAAATATATCAAAGAGAATTATCCTGAGAGTGCAGTAGTTGTTCAAAATGCTACTTTCATAGATTTAATTGATAGAGATCATTTTACTATTCTTTATTTGCAAGATAATTTGAGAGCGATGGGGAGGAAATCGTTTCAACAAGAAGCTAATCTTAAACATGCCGATCTCTTAGTTACAAATTCTAATATTACCGCCGCTTCATATCCTGAATTTGATTTTGCAATAATCCCAATTGGAGTAGATGATACTTTGTTTCATCCTCTCAACAAAAAAATTGTGAGAAGTGAATTCAATATTCCGGATACAAAGGTTGGAATATTTGTTGGTGATTTGAGCGAAGTGAAGGGATGGCAAAAAGTTAAAAAGGTAATTGATAATCACGATGAAATATTTTGGATTATAGTATCAAAGGATAGTAAGCACTATGAAAAAAGTAACTGCATAACATTCAACAGAATCAGTCAAGAAAAATTAGCAAAGCTTCTTAATTGTGCTGATTTCTATATTCTTGGATCGCCGGTTGAAACGCAGTGCCTTGCTGCAATAGAGGCTTGCTTCTGCAATCTTCCTTTGATAATGAGAAACACCGGAATTTTTGCTGATTTTACAAAAGAAGAACGCGCTCAAATAGGATACTTCGGAGAGGATTTCGAAAAAGGATTATCGGAAGTATTGGTGAAGGAATACTTTCCGCGCGAAATGATGTTCACAAAAAAACTTACGATTGATGGAATGGTGGAGAAATGGAAAGCGTTGATCTCGAGAGCGAGATTTTTTGCCAAACAGAAAACGCTTACACTAACAATTGAAAAACCACCGTTCTTTTCTGTAATCGTTCCGACTTACAATCAAGATCAATACTTGGGCGCTGCTTTGGATACATTGCTGGCACAAACATATACAAACTGGGAAGCCATCATTGTGAACGATGGAAGTACAGATAATACAAAAGAAGTGATAGATAAATATTTATTAATCGATGATAGATTTAAAAGTTTTCACAAAGAGAATGGCGGCGTAGCAACAGCGCTCAATGTTGGCATTACACAAGCAAAGGGAGAGTGGATTTGCTGGCTTTCTTCCGATGATCTTTTTGAGCCGGAGAAATTGGAAATTCATCGTAATGCTATTACACAGCATCCAACTATCAATTTTTTCCATTCACATTGGTATTTATTCTTCGAAAAGAATCAACAAAAATTAGCCACCGGCTTGTGGCTAAAAACTCCTGCTACAGAATTTCAAGTTTCAAGCTTTTTTTTGACGAACTATATTCATGGCAATTCAATAGCGGTGCACAGATCGGTTTTTGATGAAGTAGGGTTGTTCGATGAATCTTTGCGGCAGGGACAGGACTTTGATATGTGGCTGCGTATTTCGGCAAAGTTTGTTTCCTATTTTATCGATAAGAGGACTTGTGTAACACGTGTACACCCCGGGCAGACCACAAATACTTTTGCGGAAGGCGGCCTGCTAGATTCAACAAGGGCATTATTTAAATTCTTAAACAACAATTCATTTGAAGCACTTTTCCCTTACACAAATTTTAAAAATCCAAATGATGTTATAAAAGCATTAAATGAAATTATTATTATTTCTACAAAACAAGATGCATTTTTATATTGCTGCGGGTTCACAACCATACTTGCTGAAAAAACTATGGAATGGCTTTCTGGCAGCGCCAATAAGAGTGTCAGATTAAAAGCGTATGAATTTTTAGAACGCATGGCTAATGAAGGTTTGCGCTTATCTTTTTCGTCTGAAATAAAAGAAATACTCAAAGTTTTTCTTGTGCGCGGAAAAAATTATTATAAAAAACACGATTTTATAGACAAGACTTCTGAATTTGTCAAAAAATTGGTTGAAAACGGTAATCAGAAAAAAGCAGCTGCAATGGAAATCTACATAAAAAAAATAACCTCTCAAACGGGTTACACTAATGCATCCGGAAAGGAATATGAACCGATCTTATTAGAGTATCCTCGTGATCAAATTTATTCCCCGTTGAATCCCAAGTTTATTTTACAATGGCATGTTGAACCGTCCAAAGTGCTCAACAATTTAATAAAACAGCACTTAAAGCTGCAATGTGAAGAATGTGATTTGCTGTTTCATCTACAATTTGATTACGAGATGACGGCGCTTCCTTCGGAATATAAATTTATCTGTCCTGCATGTAAGAAAGGCTACACATTCAACGATAAAAATTTTGATTCGGATTTCATGGAGTTTCACAAGAACACAGTATCCGGGCACATTGAGCGGCATTCATCGCAGCACGTGGTATTCTTAATCCCAGACGTTTCAACAGTTGGCGGGGGGACAAAAATTGTTTTTAAACATATTCGTTGGCTTCTTACACTTGGCTGTGAAGTTACAATTTATTCATATACAAGTAAACCTGACTGGATAAATTTTGAAGTAAAGTTCTTTCAGATACAAGACGGAACCCAACTGGATGAAAAAAAGGCAGATCTCTTTATCATCTTCAGTATTTTTGATATTCCGATGATATTAAATAAAGTTCCAATTTCAAAAGTTGTGCATCTTTGCCAGGGTTATGAAGGATATCATTACGGAAGTGATTACAACCAATTGCGGAGTGATAAACATTTTTTAACAAAGCTGCATGCAATTCCTGTTAAGAATATTTCGGTTTCAAAGCACCTTGTTGAACTCTTTAGAAACAAATTCTCGCGCGAAGTTGAGTACATCCCTAATGGAATTAACCATACTATTTTTTCTTTCGAATACTTTAATCCCGGTCGTGAAAAATCCGTTTTATTTATTGGGAATCCTTTTCATCCTTTAAAAGGATTTCAGTTTCTCGGTCTCGCACTGAAAACTATTCAACACTCATCTGTAAAAGTTGATTCATTGAAACTGTATATCGTCATCGGTTTTTCTACGGATGATCTTGAAGAAAACCGAAAGAAATTAGAAAGTGAAATCGGATGCCACATTGAATTCAAGTTTAAACTAAGCAGCGAAGAAATTGCAGCATTAATTAAAAAAGTCAGTATTGTTGCCTGCACATCCTGGTATGAAGGATTCTCACTTCCGCTTCTCGAAGCTATGGCGTGCGGAACTCCTGTTATTACAACCAAAAACATGGGCGCAGAGAGTTTTTGCTTCGACATGAAAAATTCATTTGTCATTCAGTATGGAGATTTGCAGAATTTTTCTCAGCGCATAGCAGATGTATTGCATCACCGTTATGATCTAAAGATGATGTTGCAACATGCATATCAAACATCGCTTGAATATTCGGAACGTAACTCGGCAAGATCTCTTATAAATTCTTATCAGAACTTGATGGCGTTGTCATTTGAGCAGAGTAAAGTGGAAACACTTCTTAATGAAATTGGACCTGTCTGCACGGTTGCCGAGAACGGCACAATGAACCATACTGAACTCCAATTGGAGCGCAATCATAATTCTTTGAATGCTCAAAAAAGTATTGAAGAACAAATTGAAGAATTGTTTATGGAAACGTATTCGCTGTATGAAAAAAAATATTTTAATGAATCTCTTGCCGTTCTTTTTGAATTAGAAAAATTTGTCGGCAGCAGCACGGAAGAAATACATCCGGACACTTTGATTTCCATCATTAACCTTTCGGGATATAATTATCTTGGCTTGGGAGATATCGATAAAGCTCGGGAATCCTTCGAGAAAGCGTTACATAGTAATCCAAGCTCATCATCCGCATGTGCAGGACTTGGTGAAATATTCTATCAGCAGGAAATGGATGCAGAAGCAAAAACCATGTATGAGTGGGCGGTAAAAAATGATCCTGCCAACGCACAAGCTGTTGCAGGATTAGTGAAAATAAATACAGTGCTCGGATTACCGGAGAATGCAAATTCGCTGGTAGCGTAATCGAAAAAACGTATAGCGCGACGTAACTCACATCATGAGTTACTCTTTTTGAAAAAAATACGCCGCAGGCGCACTGAACGCGCTACTCATCATAAAAGAGTAAGCCACAGATTCACAGATGTTGGCAATATATTTTGTAAAAAATTTCGTAACTATTCAGCGTCTTTTTTGCAATTTCAGTATTTCCAAAAGAAAATAAAGAAATCCCCCTCGCCCCCTTTTCAAGGGGGAATAAGAGCGTGGTATTCCCCCTTGTCCCGAAGGGATGCACTCGGCAAAAAGGGGGTTAGGCTGTAAGTCCGCCGTCTTTTTGGCGGAGGGATTTTTTGAAT
>CAYHZL010000109.1:0-11962 GCA_964361075.1 uncultured Chitinophagaceae bacterium | reverse complement strand
AGGCTGTAAGTCCGCCGGCTTTTTGGCGGAGGGATTTTTTGAATCAACAATAACGGTGTGTAGTTACATTATTTTTTAGATTCGGCACTACATAGTTACAAACTTCTGTGGATCATCATTCGAATAAAAAAACAGATCGTGTATGGGAGTGGAAAAAAAATTACCCGATTTTTCAGGATATACTTTGTTCCTTTCTAACTTTAATTTATATTTCTCAAAGCGAATTCAATGTTATAATTCATGAAAAGTAATTCAAACAAAGCGTAATGATAGTGCAGAGTAGTTGCTGGTGAATTCATTGCCGCACCTCATCACGACACACTCAACAAAAAAATATTTAATGTTTACGTACACACTCCGCACCAGTTCTAGATCCCGGCATGTGAGACTAAAAGTTTCCCATCATTCCGGACTTGAAATTGTTGTGCCTCTTAGATTTGACATATCAAAAGTTCCGGAAATAATTGCCAAGAAAGAACAGTGGATAAGAAGGTCTATTGAAAAAGTGCAATCTACTATCGCGCCGCCGCCGACAGAAATTCCAACTCAAATAAATTTTCAGAGTATAGGTTCTCTCTTTGAGGTTATCGTAGAGCATAATTCAAAACATAAAAACTTTTTCATTGAAAAAAATAATAGAGTAACACTCTACATTAACACACCGAGCAAGAAAATTCTATTCACACTGCTCAAGAAATGGCTCCATCAAAAATCCCGCACGATATTGCTGCCGTGGTTGGAAAGAATTAGCAAAGAACACGGATTCACATATAACCAACCCACGGTACGATTCCAGAAAACAAGATGGGGAAGTTGTTCAACAAAAAAGAACATCAATCTTAATCGAGCATTAATATTTCTTCGTCCTGAACTTGTAGAATATTTAATGATACACGAGTTGTGTCATACAGTTGAAATGAATCATTCAAAAAAGTTTTGGGAATTGCTGGAAAAGCATTGTCAAAATTATCAAGCGTTGGACAAGGAATTGAAGAGTGCGAGTAAGTATATCGAGAGATGGGTGTTTTGAAATTTTCAACTACAAACAAAAAACCGAACCCATGAAAGTTGTGAGTTCGGTGAGTAGCGGGGGAGGGATTTGAACCCACGACCTACGGATTATGATTCCGACGCTCTGACCAACTGAGCTACCCCGCCAGGGTAATGTTCTTCTATCGTATCTACTCAACATATCTTACTTGGAAGTAAAAACCCTTGAAGGGTTTTATTAATTGATTTTATGCTACATCAAAATACCGCTCTTTATTTTAACAGAACCCTTCAAGGGTTACTCACGCTAAGCAGTTACCTTCTCTCAATAAAAAATCTGGAAATAAATTTATTCCAGATTCTCACAACACCAATATATCAAAAATTTGGAAGTTTGGCAAACGAAAATTGAAATTCTTGAACCGAAGAAGCTATAAAGAAGAATGTAACTCCTAAGTAACTCACACCGGTATTGGTCATATTGATTATTGCAATCGTGAGTTACTTTCTTTGAAAAAAATTCGCCGAAGGCGTACTGAACGCGCTACTCAGTGTGCCGTTAAAGTCATGCCATGAGTTACTTTTTGACGTCATAAAACATACAACATTCGAAAAAACCTTAGACAAACTCATGGCATGACTGAGTAGTTACAGAAGAATTTTACAACTCTATTCCGACAGAAGTTTTAAATGCAATGTCCGGTACCCCAAACACCATCACACCAATTGTGTAGCGGGAATAAATTGTGTACTGTCTGCCCAGCGTAAATCCGATGGGCAACGGTGAATTTAAAGCGGAACGTAAACTTTTTGCAGTTTCAGGTTTCATGCCGTTTGCAATTGCAGTTCCCATGACAACACCGCCGCCGAAACGGTAATGAGAATTTTTGTACCCTGTCTGCTTTTGAAATGCTTGGAACAACAAACCGTCTATATCCAAATACAATAAACGAACAGGAAGTAAAACCCAACTCCACCCCGCAAGACGCTGCGGCATCGTAAAATCTGCTGCAAGTTTAATTCCCGATGTTAATTTTTTTCCGATGTTGTAATCGCTGAAGGTCATTGCGTAGTCGCCGAAATATTTCACGTAATTAAAAGCAATTGTATGTTTGCCCACACCGACATCGAGACCGAGTGTGAGCGACGATGCTTGTTTCAGCGACAATGTATTTGAAAAAACATTTTCTGTCGCGCGCGTAAGATTTGGTTTGCTCAGTTTCAGCGAGTCAATCAAAATTTGCATCGAATCTTTTCCCTTGCCGCCGGGTTTGCCAACCAAAAAGATAGGAGAGTAGCTTTCACTTTTTGCAAGCGGGTCTGTCATAGTAAACGACGGCGCATAATCGTACACAACGGAAACATTCAAAGCTGAAATTGCAGAATCAATAAGCCGCACGCCTTTGTAATACGCTCCTACGGTAAATCCCCATTTCGTATCACGGTAATCGCCGTGCGCTCTCCATTTCAATGTGTTTGTTTCACCGGAAGAAAAATCAACAGCGCGGTCTGCCGGATTGTTAAAGTAGTATTCAACTTTTTGAATTGAAATTAATCCGTCGATCGGCATATCAAGATTGAGCACAGTCCGCACGTCGTACCGTTTCGCCGAAGCGCCGAGCGAGAGCTGTCCATATTTTTTATTGAACACTTCATATCCGAGCCCGACATTCATCACGTTCGAACGAATAAGAAGATTTGTAGAGAGCGCCATGTTCAACAAAAAATCAATGCCGATGGTTTGTGTTCCCGTTTCGCGTGTCGCACGCAATTTCATACTGAGGTCGCTTACATGAAGTCCGATGTTGACATCAATCGGATAATATGAGCCGAAGCCGAGCACCAATCCGCGTGTAAGAGGAATGGCAACGGAAAACGATGTCAGTTGTCCGAGAAATCCTGCCGACCCGCTGCTGACTTTTGAAGGTATCTTAAATCCATTCACTTTATCAAAAAGAAAAATGGAAGAATCTTTTAAGAATGAATCGGTTTGTTTTGAAAGTGTTTGATCGCTCAATAATGAATTACCTTTCATTCCCAACGTGCCGGTGCCGATGCCGAATCGTGAATCAAGAATAATATGTGGCGATGTCAGTGATGTAAGTTCCGCAGGATTATAAAAAATACTTGCAGCGCCGTTGTTCAGACGAGGTGAAAGAACGCCGCCGGCAGTTGCAGAGCCGGTCCCGACACCCAACATATTCAAACCAAGTCCGACATCGAAACTAATAGTGCCGCCCTGCCATGCGGAGAGCGTTGGTGTGTCTTTCGTTTTTTGTGCAAGCGCAAGCGATGAGACGATGAGCAGTATGGAAAGAATTTTTTTCATACTAGAACTCTACTCCCAATGAAAGCCGCTGCGTGTTGGCAAGGAACTCACTCATAAATGTGTAATCGAGAAGAACGCGAAAATTTTTTCCGAGTCCGTAATCGAAACCCATGCCCATCGTATATTTTGCTTTTGCATCGTTGTTAAAAATTTGTTGAACACCGCCGCGCAGTGAAATGATATTCAACAACCTCACTTCCATTCCGGAATGGAGTGAACTGGAAGTCGTTTTCGAAAGTGCAGGATGATAATCTGATGTAATCACAACACTCTCAATCATCTTCAACGCTGTGCCGATTGCGAGTTCAGCAGGAAGAGTTTCTTTGTATTTGCCTTTTGATTTTGTTGCCGTGCTTTGTGTCGAAGAATTCCAAAACACCGGCGCGTACACATCGTTTGCCATTACTCCGAATTTTATTTTTGGCGAAAGCTCGTACTGCATACCGATATCAAAACCAAATCCGTTGGCGGAACCTTTTATCTGATTGGCAAGTCCTTCTGCAATTTCATCTTGTTCGAAAAGTATATAATCGGAAGCATTTAATGTGTTGTTGCCAAATGTTGCGTTGCGGTATTTAGCCGTTACTCCTATGTTGAATTGTTTTCCGAATGTTCGCCCGTACGATGCTTGCACAGTAAATTCACGCAGCGCTTTATCGCCCGACGAGATCACCGCAACACCCAACGATTGCTGCGATTTTGTGAAGGGCATGATGGCAGCAAAAGAATTATAGACAAACAATCCAAGTTGGTTTGTATAGGTGAACGATGCTTGCGAATTTTTTGCCGAAACCATTCCGGCGGGATTCCACAATGTGCTGTTCACATCATTTGCAAGGGCTGTGTATGCGCCGCCAAGCGCCATTGGTCGCGCACCAAAACCGATATTAACAAATGAAGCGGGAATGTTCGACAGTTCTTGCGCTGTGAGCATTGCTGCAGAAAAAAACAGAATCAATATGATGGTAGCGAGTTGCTTCATTGTTTGTTGTTCCCGTGAAATTGGGAATTTATTTACTCATGTTACGCACTTGTGAAATTCACCTAATAAAGTAAGTTCGTCATGCCCGAATGTTTTAGTCGGGCATCTATAAATGGATTCCCACCTAAAACATGTGGGAATGACGGTGGATTTTTGATTCTTTGCGTAACATGAGTTATTTAATCAACACCACCGGAATCAATTCAACTTTTTCACCGGTGCTGTCTTTTGCGCGTATCTGAATAATGTACCGCCCGTTGCGCGAGATCGAGCCGTCATTTGTTTTTCCATCCCACAAAATAATTTTATTGCTCGTTCTGCTTCCGTACCGTCCCGGATATTGCGCGTCGCTTTCAAAAAGTGTGCGCACTAATTCACCTCGAATATTATAAATAGTGATGGAGACCAGCGCTTGCTGATCGGTCGTTGTCAGCAAATAGCCGATTTTTACCGGCGACACATCCGGAGAAAAAGGATTCGGCAGCACGGTACTATATTTTAAACCTAACGGCTGGTTTTGTGCAAGCACAGTGTACTGAGCTTTCAATTGTTTGAGCAGCGATGTTTGTAATGCCGGGCTTGTCATCCCAGACAAATCTTCATCTGTTTTTGGAAATGCGACGGATGCTGATGCAGAGGGAAGCATTTTCCATTCAACCGTTGTCGGGTCGTACAATCCGATAATTTTTTCACCATCGAAAAATTTTAACGATGCATCAATTGCTGTACGGAATGTAGCCGGTTTTGCGAGACTATCGCCGTTGAGTGCGCTTCCTTTGTAATTGAGGAAATATAATTTCGGCGATGCCACAAAATTCTTTCCCGATGATTTTATAAAAACATATTTCTTGGCAGGACCGAATGAAGCATCTTCCAACAACAAATCAATTGGAGACGAAACGGAATTTTTGGAAATAACTAATTCCATTCCGTTTTTATCAGACAAGGAAAATGATCTTGTTGAATCAATTGTTGCAATCACATTCAGCAAAATTTTCTGCGTAAGCTTTGATAATTTATCGGTAGCCGTCACTGTGATTTTACCGAGCAATGTTGAATCAACTTTTAAAAATCCGGAACTGTCGAGTGTTCCTGCGGCAGGTGGAAACAATGTCCACGACACATTGCTTCCTATATTGACGAACTTTCCGCTCGTATCTTTGCTGCCAATTGTCAGTTGAATACCGCGCGTACGATTGTTGAGTTCGTTGCCTGCCGGTGCACCGCCGATGGTAATATCTTGCAACACAATTTCTTTTGCGTTCACAACAAAGCTTTTTGAAATCGCAATGTTATCTAAAGTGGCAACTGCTGTCAGTGTGAATGTTCCTGCTTTTTGTGGCGAAAGAAATGCAACGGTATCTTTTTGTGTAATCGTCATCGCTGTTGAATCCGAAACGCGCCACGAAATTTTTCCGCGCGACTGTTCAATAATTTTTACACCCAGCGGTGTAGTAGCGCCATCTCGTATAATCATCCGTATGGCGTACGTGTCCTTCAGGCGAAGTGTTGCGCCGCTTAAGTTTGGTTCAAATTCAAGAAATGAAATAATGCCGCGCGCACTTGGCAGTACATCGCTTTGCTCACTGGTGTAGTAGGTTGCCGAATCAATTGAAAATCCCTTTGGGATAGTAACTTCCGCGTAGAACGAAATCTTTTCGATTGAAAACTGAGCCGGAATATTTGCAGCAAACATCGTATCACCGCGTGCCGTCATCGGAATTTTTGTGAAGTTCGCTTGCGATGTTCTCTTATAATAGAGCGAGCCAATAGCATTAGCAATTTTTTTCTTTACAGCAACGCGGATAGTGGAGTTATCGCCGGCAGAAATTTCCGGAGTTGGCAGCATTTGATATGGAAGTTCGATCGTTTTTTCGATTTTTGTTGTATCGCTTGCTAAAACCTGCTGCACCGATTTTGCATTTGGCGAGAGATATGGTGCTTTTGACAGCGCAAAATTATAGATACCTGCTTCTAATGTTTTCGGTGTTTCAAAAATACCGTTCGATGGTGTGAATGATTCAACCGGTGTGGCATTGGGAGCGGTGTACGTAATTTTTACGCCGGCTAAAGAGTCTACGCCATCAGTAACCTTTATTTTTAATTTACCGCTTGGGACAATAAAATTCGGAATCGTAAGCGTCTGCCCAAGTTGTGAACGAAGCACAAGCAGTTTTGCCTGTCGTGTAGAAATTCCATTCTTCTCAATTTTAATTTGATAGAGCGTTGTATCATCAGTCGGACGAACAGGTAAATCTGTCAATGTAAATTTTCCATTCGCATCTGTTTTCGTTGTTACAATATTTGATGAAGTTGCTGTAACGCTTACATCAGCAATTCCGGCGCCTTCATATACAACTGTTCCTTGCGCGTTCACAGTGGATGGTAAAAGTTGTAGCGTATCTGTAAGAGAAACATTTGCTCCGGTGTTCAATTTGAATTTCAATGTGTCGGAACTGAATCCTTGTTTTGAAGCGATCACCAGAAATGAATCAGCCGGTAATTGTGTGAACGAATATTTTCCTTGAGCAGATGATACTGTTGAAAATTGTTCTCCTGTGGAAATGCGTCGCGCGGAAATTTGAGCATTGGCAACTGCATCGGTTGTTCCTTCGCGAAAAACAAAGCCATTGAACGATGATGAGTTTGCAGTCAAAATAAATTTTGTATCTAAGCTCCGTACATTTGTCTGCAATGCAACTGTTACTTGTTGATTGTCAGAAGAAAATCCGTTGCGCGATGCACGAATGAAATATGTTCGACCTTTTGCGGGAAGTTTTAAGAAATAAACTTCGCCGCTGTTGTTCGTTATGCCGTTACGCACGATTGTTGTATCGGCGCTAACGCATGAAATTGTAACGGATGCCATTGGTGCATTTGAGGCATCAACAGTTTTCACCAAGAGAGAAGATGTGTCTGCAACCGCTGTGAATGTAACAGAACTTGTTTGTCCCGTGGTTAATGAAACCGATGTTGAAGAAGGAGTAAAAGTAAAACCTTCTTTGCTTACTTTTAGTGTGTAACTTCCTGACGGTAAAAATTTAAATGAAAAACTAAAATCGGTTGTGGAATTTACAATACGCGGAGTAATTTTTGCAGAAGCTTCGGAAAGTTCGAGCGCTGCATCCACAGCACCGGCGTTGCCTTTTAGTTCAGCAGTTTTTGGCTCTATTGTGAGCGCAACTCCGGAAACCAATATCTGTGTCTTTGGAAACAGAACTGTGGTGTTAACATTGTCGTATCCTGATTTAAAAATATCCGTTGCAATTGTGTACGTTGTTCCGTTTGCAATATTATCAAATACAAAATTACCGTTCACATCGGATGTTGTGCTGTACGTATTACTGCTTGATGTCGCTTTCATTGGAACGGAGAATGGAAGTGCATTATTGTTTGCATCCTTCACCGTGCCGGAAATTTTTCCAATATTCGCAACGATAAGTGTGTTGAGTTCTTTCAGAATGTCATTTGCTGATGGCGAAACAGTTTGTGTTTGCGTACTGTAACCATCTTTTACAATTGCCACAGAATATGTTGTTGGACCGGGGGAAAGGTTGTCAACCGAAAATTCTCCTTTAGTGTTTGTTGTTGCTGTGCCCGAACCTGCGCTACCGCTTACAGAAATTGCGGCGCCGTTAATGGCTGCATTAGTGAGAGAATCTTTTACAGTTCCGCGTATGCGTAAAAGATTGAAAGAAAAATCTGCAATTGTTGAAATACCATTTTGCACCAGCGCTGTCAATTCAATACTATCAATCGCACTGCTCGCATATCCGCTCTTTATCGCAGTGATAAAATATTTTCCAAGCGGCAGTGAAGCAACCGAATAACTTCCATTGACATCAGAAACAGCATTGTACGTTTTGCTTGTTCCCTTCATAAATACAGACGCAGATGAAATTACCTCTCCTGTTTTTGATTTTATCACTCCGGCAATTTTTCCATTCAATATGGAAAGCGATACAATAATATTTCGCGATTGACCATCAGCAAGTGTCAATGAAGAAAGAAGCGTATCGGTATATCCGGCTTTGCTGCAACGAACAGCATACACGCCGGCGATCAATCGTGGAATAATAAAACTGCCGTCATTTGCACTGGTTACTGTTCCGCCGCCGTTTGTTCCGGTTACGTTAATCAAGGCGCCCGCCAAAGCAGAACCACCGGATGTTACGGTTCCGGAAATAATGGAAAAATTTTCTGTTAGTTTTAAATTAATATTTGAAAGAGCTTGTCCAACAGTTATTGAAACCGGAATACTGTCCGAAAGATAACCGGCAAGCGAAGAGCGAACAATAAAATTTCCAGCAGAAGTGCCAAGCGTATATTTTCCATTGTTGTCGGTGTTGATGCTGTCCACGACACTCCCATTCGACAATACTAAATATGCTTTCACCGGATACATTGGCTTCAATGTATTGTCTTGAATAGTACCGCTAATAGACGAAGGACTTGCCGGCAGTGTGAACGAAAGCGACACAGTGCTGCCCGCGGCGAGCGTTGATGTTGAAGAAGTTTTTGTTGCATATCCTTGTTGTGAAACTGAAACTGAATATGCAACTTGTGCCGGTAATGTCATCGCAAAAGTTCCATCATCTTTACTGACGGTATTGTATGTGTTTGCCGATTTGCCGATTTCTGTGAGAAGAACCTGAGCGTTGCGCAATGTTGTTGTGCCATCGCTTACAGTTCCTCTGATGATTGCTGTGTTTGCAATTATCGAAAATAGATTTCCGGTGCTGCGTTGTCCCGGACCAATTGTTACTGAATTTGACGAAGACAAAAAACCAGATTTCGAAACGGTGATCTGCCACGCTGCAGGAGGAAGACTGAGAGAAAATTCACCAATCAGATTCGCTGTTGTAGTAACCGAATCGTTTCCGGATTTTGCGGTGATGAGTACATCAGCAACAGCTTCTCCCGAACTTTTTACAGAACCGGAAATTACGCCGGCATTTGGTGAAAGTTCAAAATTTATTCCGCTCAAATTTTGTCCGGCTGCAACAGAAACAACAACAGGTTTCGGCGCACTGTATCCATCGCTCGCAACGGAGATAGTAAATGTTCCCGGCGGAACACTCAATGTGTACGAACCGCTCATCGTCGAAGTTGCTGATGCGACGTTGGTAATGCGTGTAACTGCATTGCTCACCGGAGTTCCATCAGGAAGATTAACAATTCCTGAAATAGAAGAGGGATTTGCTTGCATTGTAAAATTTATTCCCGAAACAGTTTGACCGACACCAACGGTAAGATCGTATTGCGGTTGTGTCCCTGTTGCGATATTGTAATTTGTGCGCGTTACTTGAATGCGGTACGAACCTTGTTTCAAACTTAATGAATATTGTCCTTGCGAATTTGTTGTTGACGAAACTACAGTGCCGACAGATGGTGTTGCGGTAACAACGGCATTTTCTAATGGTGCATTGCCAGATTGATTGTTCACCGTAATTAATTCGTACACACTACCATTCACCGTGTTTGCGTTTGGAAGAAGAACAATATTTTCTACCTGTGTGGATTGGTTTGCCAGAAGTAAAAGTTGTTTCGGCGCAGGCACAACGAATCCATCTTTTGCCGCGGCAATAGACCAATTTCCTGACGAGAGCGTGAACGAATAATTTCCTGCAGTGTTCGTCGTTGTTGTTTGCGTTGTGCCGCTTTGCGTTGCTGTAACTGTTGCTAATGTAATTGCTGCACCAACATCGTTCACAACAGTTCCGCTTGCTGTGGATTGATCTAACTGCATTACTAATGGTGATGGCAACACTTTTTGTTCACCGAGAGAAGTTGTAACAGAAATTTTTGTGGAAGAAATATATCCGGCTTTCGATGCTTGAAGGAAATATGTTCCATTTTCAGTTTTAATACTGAATTGTCCGTTACTTGAAGTGGAAAAATTCTTTTCAATAGTTGTCAAAAGATTTATCAACTTCACATTGGCAGAAACAACAGTGCTGCCGGATTGATCTACCACAGTTCCGGAAATTGTTGAAGGATACGGGCGCATCGGGAATGTGATGTACATGGGCGAACTTCTTGTCGCGCTCGTTGTAAGCGTTGTTGTGATTGTTGTGTCGTAATATCCTTGCTTCACACCGGTGATTTGATATGTTCCCGTAACAAGACTATCCAAAATGTATCGTTCATTCACCGTAACAAGAGCATTGCCCGGTGTAACGCCGCCGCTGATTGCTTTCGGACGAACTTCATATCCGACTAAATTATTATTTTCAGATGTTACTGCTTCAAACCGAACAACACCCATATCAATTTTATAAGTAAAGGTAAATGTTTTGCTCGCGTTGCCGTTTCCGTTTGCATCACTTGCAGAAACATACCACACATATTTTCCATTTGTTAAATTAAGCTTTGCAGGAAAATCAACGAGCGCATTTGATGATACTCCCACGTTAGAAAATGGCACATCAATTTCCTGTTTTGCGCCGCTTGATGAAACTGTTCTTTTAAAAAGATAGACAGTGTACAAGTTTGCATTTGAAACCGGATCCCATTTAAAAGTGAGAAGGTTGATGTTTGCAAGCACTGCATTATCTGCCGGTTCACGCAGCAGCGGAGGATCAACTGTTACCGTGCCTGTATATTTAAAAGCAACAACTCCGCCAAACACATCACTGGCGTACGCCGGATTTTCTGTATCATACACATTTAATATCGTGTAGTTGTATTCATTTCCGGGAATGAGCGGCGCAGGAACAATATTCACGTAGCGCGATGATGTATTTGTTGCGCCATAGAGAGAAGAAGTATTTGTCGTAATATATCGCCAGACAAGATTTGCGCCGATAACACTTAATTCATTTGTTACAGGATCGCGCGTAACTTGAAATGGTGTTTTCGAAAGCAAAATCATATACGCAGGTACGCCCGGTACGGATGTCCATCGAAACAATGGAGTATTGTCCGGTTCGTTTCCAATCGGACTGAGCGATGCCGGCGGCGCTTGTGATTCAATGATGAATTCTACCTGATTTGAATATACAGTAGAATTATTGCTGCCGGCTTGTGTTTGTATTCCGGAAAGTGTTGCGCTGTCAGAATTGGTAACGAGTGCGTAGTATCTTCCAATTGGCAGTGCAATGGAATCCGGTCTGATGTTTTGCGTTACGCCTTTTACGTCAAGAGTTTTTGTCGTGAATAAACCTGATAGTGTGCCAATTTTTAATTTTAAATTTGATGCGGGGGATGACCATGTGAATGTAATATTTTTGTTTGGGCGAAAGAAGAGACGAACTTTTTGCGTTTCATCTTTGGTTGGGAAAAGCACAAGAGATGATTGAGAAAATAAAATATTGTTCCAAAAAAAGGAGAAAGAAAAAAGGAAGTATATAATTTTTTTATTTTTCATTAGTAAGATTATCGGCTGCGAAAGCAAAAAACTAAAGTGCAAAAAAAATAAAAACACTTTTTGAGGAACGACTAGATAGCTGTCCCTTACAAAGTAGAAAACCCTTCCAGCGTTTATGAAAACAACAATGATAAATTCAATAATTTCATAACAACTATTCAAACAAACGCTGGAAGGGTTGCTCGAAGACTACTATTTAAGGAACGACTAAATAGTTTTCGCTGAAATACTCTTTGCGCGTCATTGCGAGGCGTTTTTTGCCGAAGCAATCTTAAAAATTTGAAGAAAAGAT
>CAYHZL010000108.1:0-11994 GCA_964361075.1 uncultured Chitinophagaceae bacterium | reverse complement strand
TAGTGAGAGTGATAGAGAGAAAATATTTCATCAGAAAAACAGACAAAGAAAATTTTTTCAAAAATATTGTGGGCTGATACAAAATCTATTGTCGAACGAAGTGCGATTTCTGCAGCATCGTTAATTGGATAGCCGTACACGCCGCAACTAATCGCCGGAAATGCAAGAGTGTGTATGTTGTATTCCATCGCCAGATGTAAACTTGTTGTGTAACAACTTTGCAATACTTTCGCTTCGTTCTGTTTTCCTCCATACCAAACCGGACCAACTGTATGAATAACAAATTTTGCAGGCAATTTATATCCGGCTGTAATTTTTGCATTGCCTGTTTCGCAACCTTCAAGCGTTCGACATTATTTCAACATTTCTGAACCGGCGGCACGATGTATTGCGCCATCAACGCCGCCACCGCCAAGCAGAGAAGTATTTGCTGCGTTGACGATTGCATCAACACGAAGTGTGGTAATATCTGTTTTCAATATTTCAAATAAAGTGTTCATTCAGCAAAAAAAATACTAAAAATTCTTTTCTCAAAAGTTACCAAACTGTTAAAAATATGTTTATCTTTGCATTGATTTTATTTTACTCAACAAGTATATTCAAAACGGCTGTAATTATCAATCTTTCAATGAAGGAGTTAGACTTGGACTTATTTCAGAAATGTGTTGAATTTACCCGGGCAGATGAAGTGAAGGCAGCGGGCTTGTATCCTTACTTTCGTCCCATCGAAGCAAATGAAGGTCCCGTTGTGCAAATGGCGGGTCGTCAAATAATTATGGCGGGTTCAAATAATTATCTTGGCTTAACGGCGCATCCGAAAGTGAAAGAAGCGGCGATCAATGCAATTAAACGATATGGAACAGGTTGTTCCGGTTCGCGTTATTTAACAGGTACAATTGATTTGCATGTTGAACTTGAAGCGCGCCTCGCAAAATTTTTGGGATATGAAGATTGCTTGTTGATCAGCACCGGTTACCAAACTGCGCAGGCAATTATTCCGACGCTCGTGCAACGCGGCGACTATGTTATTTCCGATAAAGATAATCACGCGTGCATTCAGATGGCAAACATGATGACGTTGGGAATGCAAGCCGAGATGGTGCGCTATAAACATGGCGACATGAAACATCTTGAATCGGTTATTGAAAAACTTCCGGCTGATGCAGGAAAATTAATTGTAACCGATGGAGTGTTTAGTACGTCAGGTTCAGTTGTTGATCTGCCGGAAATTGTGCGCATCGCAAAAAAATTCAATGCAAAAATTATGGTTGATGATGCGCATGCCACAGGAGTTGTCGGAGTTGGCGGGCGCGGCACTGCAAGCAAATTTGGTTTGACGAAAGATGTTGATATTACAATGGGGACGTTTAGCAAATCTTTCGCATCGCTCGGTGGATTTATCGCTGCGAGCCGTTCTGTTGTAAATTACATCAAGCATCATTCGCCGGCATTAATTTTTAGTGCAAGTCCAACGCCGGCATCGGTTGCTGCGGCTCTTGCTGCTCTTGAAGTGATAGAAGAACATCCTGAGCTGATTGAAAAACTTCATTACAATGCAAACAAAGTCCGCACCGGTTTACGCGCTCTTGGTTTTAATGTTGTTGGCGAACCGGAGACAGGAATTGTTTCTGTGATTATTGGTGATACAGAAAAAACACTTTACTTCACAAAAGAATTATTTGAAGCCGGCGTGTTTGTGAATGCGTTTGTGCGTCCGGGTGTTCCTCCGGGATTGGAAATGCTTCGCACAAGTTATATGGCTTCGCACGAAGACGTGCATCTTGATAAGATTGTAGAAATTTTTGGAAAGATTGGAAAACAACTTGGTGTAATACAATAAAAATTTTTCATAATTTGATTTGAAGCGTCAGGTGTCTTTATGATATCTGCCGCTTTTTTTATTTCTCATAAAATTTTCCTTAACCTTGACAGCATTGCGG
This sequence comes from uncultured Chitinophagaceae bacterium, assembly GCA_964361075.1. Classification (GTDB taxonomy): domain Bacteria; phylum Bacteroidota; class Ignavibacteria; order UBA10030; family UBA8401; genus CAYHZL01. The sequence continues at coordinate 10,054 of CAYHZL010000108.1, read as the reverse complement.
ACGTTCGTCCGCACATTTATGGAACGCATGTTCCAAAGGAACCCCTTCGGGGCTTAGCTCTAGTCTGCTTGTTCAATGTCAAGAGAAAAATAGTACAATTAATTATTTTTATTGTTGTGTGTAAAGGGTACAATCCTTCGTTCTTTGAAAAAATCGTTAGGGTGCAGGCTTTTTTCCCAGAAATATTGTATCTTGGAATTGACCGAATATGAACCAGATCAATTTTAATACTGAAGCGATCTTAACTATCTGCGACAGATATCACGTCAAGACACTCTGTGTTTTTGGCTCAGTTGCACGTGGTGAATTTCGAGCCGAAAGTGACGTTGACCTTCTTGTCACGTTTTCCAAACCCACATCGCTTCTGCGCATGGTAGGTTTAGAACGTGAATTATCCGCCAGTATTGGACGTAAAGTCGATCTTCTGACTGCGAAATCGGTCAGCCCATACTTGAGGAGTCGTATCGTAAAGGAGTCTCGCCCTATCTATGCAGCGTGATGATTCTGTTTACCTAAAACATATACGCGATGCTATTCTAAAGATTGAAGACTACACAAAACAGGTATCGGTATCTTCTTTCAAAAAGAATTCCTTGATTCAAGATGGAGTAATTCGTCAAATTGAAATTATCGGGGAGGCAACAAAGCGGCTTTCGGATAAAATTCGTAAGGGCAGTAAAGATGTTCCTTGGGATGATATCGCCGGGATGCGCGACAAGTTGATTCATGATTATTTCGGTGTCGATATCGAAAAGGTTTGGCTTACCGTTCAGAACGATATTCCGGTCCTCAAGAAGCAGATCAGCCGTATTCTCAAATCTCTTTAGTCCTCCCGCCTGCACCTTAATTTACATTTCATTGCCAATTCTTTATATTTCGGGGGATGAGTAAAAGTCGAGAATGTAATCGTTAGAGAGAGTTAGGTCGTCTGAGGCGACCTAATCTTAAGTTAGGCATCAGATTCAAGGAGGAAGCTATGAACAGAGTTCACTTATTTCTTCTCAGTTGTTGCTTTGTAATTCCACTTGCTGGTCAAACCAATATTGCTATTCACGTTGCAACGGATAAATCTGTTTACTTGCAGGGTGATACGGTGAGGATTTTTGTTCGAGCATTGAACATAAAAACGCAAGTAGATACATTGCGATGGCCTTCGTCGTGTCAAGCAACTAGTTATGTAGATGGTTTTGATTGGTCAACCGGACTAGGTTGTTACACTGCATTCACAAGCCAAATCATTCAACCGTCCGACTCATCCACCTGGTCATTTTCCTATCCAAGAAATAACAGTGGCGTACAAACTTTGTCTTCTGGCCAGCACAAAATTGTTGGAGAAGTTATTCGTTACGGAAAATCTGATACACTTCTTATTTCTGTCACACCTTCAACTGAAGTTAGACAGAATCAGTTTTTGTTACGATCATATTCACTCAACCAGAATTATCCGAATCCATTTAATCCAAGTACAAGAATTCGATTTTCTCTTGCACACAGAGAAAGAGTTTTACTTCAGGTTCACGGATTGCTAGGACAACAGGAACAAACTATGACTGATGCATATTACGAAGCAGGTGAACATGAATTTGAATGGACGCCTATTGGATTATCAACTGGAGTTTATATCTGTACACTTCGAGTTAATGGTTTCACTCAAAGTAAGAAACTTATCTTGATTAAATAATCTGTTGCCTAACCGCTCCCGCCAGAAAACGGCGGGTCTCGCAAACAACGCTCGACTAGTGGCGCCATAGGCGCTTACTGACAAACAGAAATTACGGCGTGCTTTTTCGCCGCGCGGCAGTGAAAACACCAAAGGACAAAACAAAACGCAATTCATCGAAATACAAAACATCACCACACGCGCGATGAGCTACGATAATCCAGCGGCACGTTGCCGCAGCTTAGCTCCGGTTAGGCGGCACTGCATCTATCAAGTTTAGGAGTTACAACGATGAAAAAAATAGCATTCCTTTCGCTACTGGTAGCGTTAAGTCTCAACCCCCTTCAACGCCTCAGCGCTCAAGCACCAAAATGGAAACATTTCACTGGTTTTTCTGTAGTAGATGACATAGTGGCTTCCGACAATTTCTTGTGGCTGTCTACTACAACGTGCATCCTTCAAATAAACCTGGCAAATAACACAATAAGAAAATATACAGGCACAGACGGCATCGGGTACAACAAGTCAAACTCCAGTCTTGCACTTGGTTCTGAAGGAACTATGTATGCAGGTGGTTGGTTAAATGGGATCAACTATTTGCTCCCGGGTGAAAGCAGGTGGAAAAATAAAATAGCACCTACGCAAAGTAATTATTTTCTTGCCCTTCAAGATTTTGCGGTTGACAGCAAAGGAAATTTTTGGATCGCAACCGGCTATGGTCGAATTTTAAAAGTAACAGCTGGCGGATCAATAACAACATTGCTTAATGTAGGAGCTAATAAAGTAATTGCCGATAAAAATGATAATGTGTGGTTTGGTATGATAACTAGCAATGGTGGGTATTTAGTGAAGTTTGATAAACAAGGAAACCAGCACACGTATGATTTTTCTAATAGCGGCGTGCCCAACGATCGCATAAATGATATTTTGGTGGACTCAGCTAATAACGTATGGATTGCAACAGAAGGCAGCGGAACAGTTAGATTTGATGGGACTAATTGGACAAAATATACCGTTGGCAATACTTTAGGGCTGGTAGAAAATAAATATGTTGTAGTCTCATCAGGAACAAACGAAAGATGCTCACATCCACTACTCTACAAATTTGATGGAAGCCAGTTCGCATTGATTACAAATACTCCTTATGATGCAAATGGTTCAACCTCCGAGTATATTACCACAATGGGATCGGATCGAAATGGAATATTGTACATTGGTTCAAGAAGAAATTCAGTTTCGACTAAGTCTAGTTTCCCCAAATTATTGAGTTATGACGGCAAGAGTTTTAATGAAATCTCTCTTACCAGTGCAATAGATATACCTTACAGTGCTACAGATAATGCTGCTTTCGATTCGAGCGGTAATTTATGGTTGTCCTCCATATTAGGAGGAATATCAAAATATGACGGTAACATATGGAAGCATTGGGATTTTGAAAATGAGAGCTTGGCTAATGCGAATTTTTATACTCCAATTGCAATTGATCGTCAAGGTGTAGTATGGTCTTCGAGTTCCGATGTAAACGTGTCGGCTAGTTGCGGAGGGGGGGGTATGTCGGGGGAATAAGTTTTTATGATGGCACAAAGTGGACAACGTTATCTTCAAAAAAAGAATACCGCATTCCCTATTATAATATTCTTGTAGGTCCGGGAAATAAAAAATATTTCTTATCGTGGGATGGAAACAATAATTACTCTTATGACGGTGGTAATTGGACTACATTTGATAACATACCGAGGGGAGCTGCAATAGATCAGAATGGAATATTTTGGTTTACGAGAAATGATACACTTTTTAAATATCAAAATGGGATTGTTTCTTCGTACAAAGTTCCTAGGGGTGGTGGTGTCTCTTCACATATTGCGATTGGACCAGATAATGGTGTGTGGTTCACAGTGGATTATAATTATAGCGGAGTTTTTTCCGATTCAATTATAGTAACAAAGTTTAAGGATGGTATTTGGAAGTTCTTTCAATACTCAATACGCAATCTTGAAATTACATACAACATTCAAAAAAATCGTCAGTCTGATGCAAAGATAGCCGTGGAATCAACTGATAAAGTATGGATAGCATCAAGCGGTACAGGTTTATTTAGTTGTGACACTAAATCAGGTGGTATCTGGAATAACTATAATCCGTACAACAGCGATATCGGTATTGCTTTTATCGGAACTGTTTTGATAGACAACTTTGGCAACAAATGGATTACTTCAGCAAACGCTGAAGGCACGATCGTTGAATTTAATGAAAACGGAATAATCACTGCAGTACATGAAAACGGCGAGCAGGCCATCGAGCAACCGAAGGACTTTATGATCCTCCAGAATTTCCCCAACCCATTCAATCCCACAACAACAATCAATTATGCATTACCGCAAGCAGGTAATGTAACATTGAAAGTGTATGACATGTTGGGAAGAGAAGTGGCAACACTTGTGAACGAATACAAAAACGCAGGTTACTATCAAGCAAACTTCGATGCAGGCAAACTTTCCAGCGGCGTGTATTTTTATACATTGCAAGCCGGAAAATTTGTGGAGACGAAGAAGTTAGTGCTGATGAAATAAAAACCAATAGTCAGTAAACAGTAACAGGTTAAAGCCACAACGCTCGAGTTCAGAAAATTGAATTCGGGCGTTTGTGGTTTTGTTAATGCCTTTCTGTGTATTAACATTTCGTCTTTAATGCGGCTTTGTATTTTCAAAAATAATCATTATACTTTCTTCAAAAATAACATACCACAATTATTGAGAACATTATGCCCAACATTACCGTTCGCCCCGTCCGTACAAAATCCGATGAAACAAAATTTATCCGCTTCTTGTGGAAAGTATATGCCAACGATCCGCATTGGGTGCCACCGATGATGATGGATAGAAGGAAGCTTATCAACAGAAAAAAAAATCCGTTCTATCAACATGCAGAAATGGAATTATTTCTTGCAGAACGCGATGGTGAAATTGTCGGACGTGTGGGTGCAATTGTCAACGACCATCATAATAAAGAACATAACGACAAAATTGGTTTCTTCGGATTTTTTGAATGCATTAACGACCAAGCTGTTGCGAATGTGTTGTTGGATGAAGCGAAAAAATTTTTGCAATCCAAAGGAATGAATGCCATGCGCGGTCCGGCAAATCCATCGGTGAACGATGAATATGGTTTGCTTGTTGAAGGTTTTGATTCTTCACCGGTTGTGTTGATGACATACAATCCGAAATATTATATCACTCTTCTTGAAGGATACGGATTCAAAAAAGAAAAAGATTTGTATGCGTATCTGCTTTCGCAAGAGACGGTGTACACGGATAAGATGATTCGCGCGAACGAAATTATGAAACAGCGCGGCGGATTAACATTTCGTTCGCTGAACATGAAAGATTTTAAAGGCGAAGTTGATCGCATAAAAGAAATCTACAATAAAGCGTGGGCATACAATTGGGGCGCTGTGCCGATGACCAATGCGGAGTTTGATGCGCTTGCCGAAGATTTAAAACCGGTTGTTGAACCCGAATTAATTATTATGGCTGAAGCAAAAGGAAAACTTATCGGCTTCGCACTTTCACTTCCCGATATTAATGTGCGATTGAAGGAGAACAAAAATGGCGGAACACTTGGCGGTTTGTATCAACTGTTACTAAGAAAGAAAAAAGTAGATTTGGTTCGTATTATTGTGTTAGGCGTGTTGCCGGAACATCAACGCGGCGGTGCGGCTGGTGTTCTCTTTTTCGAAACAGCACAGCGCGCACAAAAGCTTGGTTACAAATCTGGCGAAGCAAGTTGGATTTTGGAAGATAATATGATGATGAATCGCGCTGCAGAAATGATGCAGGGAAAACGATATAAAACATACCGAATTTATCAGATGGATGTGTAACAGTACAGCGAATGGTTTAGAAAAATTGTATCTACTCAGTCATGCCATGAGTTTGTCTAAAGTTTTTGTGAATGTTGTATGTTTTATTCGCCGCGGCGAATCAAAAAGTAACTCATGGCATGACTTTAAAGGCACGATGAGTAGTTACAAAAATTTTATACTAAACTGAAAATCTAATTGAAAAACTCCTTATATTACACCATAAATCAGTTGAAGAAAATTTTTTATTGAAGGAGTATCTATGGCAGTGAAAGCAGTTGAAAAAATTTGGATGAATGGTACACTTGTTAATTGGGATGATGCAAAAATTCATGTTCTCTCGCACGTCATACATTACGGAAGCAGTTGGTTTGAAGGTATTCGCTGCTACGAAACAAAAAAAGGTTCGGCAATTTTCCGTCTCGACTTGCATATCGATCGCTTGTTTGATTCTGCAAAAATATATCGTTCAGCAATTCCATTCACAAAGCAAGAAGTTGAAAAAGCAATTAAAGAAACAATTCATGCAAATAAATTAAAAGCATGTTATATTCGTCCGATAGCGTATCGCGGATATGGTGATGTTGGCGTGAACCCACTCGGCTGTCCGGTTGATTTGACTATTGCGGTGTGGGAGTGGGGAAAATATCTCGGCAGCGACGCGTTGGAAAAAGGAATTGATGTGCGTTTTGCTTCGTGGAACCGAGCCGCACCAAACACATTTCCTACAATGGCAAAAGCGGGCGGCAATTATTTGAATTCGCAGTTGATAAAAATGGAAGCGATTGCCGACGGTTATGCGGAAGGAATTGCGCTTGGTGTAAACGGTACAATCAGTGAAGGAAGCGGAGAAAATATTTTTGTGGTGCGTAACGGAAAAATTTATACACCGCCGCTCGTTGATGCGATTCTTCCCGGCATTACGCGTGCTTCCGTATTGCAGCTTGCAACAGATGCAGGGTACGAAATTGTTGAAGCAGAAATTCCGCGCGAGATGGTGTACGTTTCCGACGAAGTATTTTTTACAGGAACCGCAGCAGAAATTTCACCGATACGTTCCATTGATAGAATGATGATCGGCGAAGGAAAACCGGGACCGGTTACAAAAGATTTACAGAAAAGATTTTTTGATGTTGTAGACAACGGAAATGATCCACACAGGTGGTTGAATTTTATTTAGTGATTTTGGAGGAATTTTTTTTCTATGGACGACATTAAAGCATTTTTTAAGTTTAAACCAAAGCGTTCTTCGGTTGAAGAAATGCTTTCCAAGATTCCGGTATTCGAAAATCTTTCTGTAAAAGAAATTCGGCAGGTAGCAAGTATTGTGCATCACCGGCAGTACGTGCCCGGCGAATATGTATTTTATCAGGACGATCCGGGACTTGGAATGTACGTCATTGAAAAAGGAAACGTTGCCATCGTACTGAATAATGACGATGCTACGAAAAAGGAAGTTGCAACGCTTTCCGACGGAGATTTTTTTGGTGAGATCGCGTTGCTTGATGAGTCGCCGCGTTCTGCATCTGTTATCGCAAAAACAGAAGCGGAGCTTATCGGATTTTTCAGACCGGATTTGTTTGATATTATAGAGAAGACTCCGAAAGCCGGATTGAAAATAGTTTTAAAACTTGCCGAAATGCTTGGCGAGCGATTACGAAACACGAATAATGAATTAACAAAAACACGCGCAGAATTGGAGCGAATTCAATCACAACAGACTAAGAGGTGATGCCATGAAAACAAAATCCCACGTTACAAAAACTGCAAAAAAAAATGTTAAGACAACTACTGCTAAACGTGTACGAACACAAGCGAAAAAAAGTCTGCTCTCTTCAATCGTATTAAAGAAAATTCTTGTTCCTATAGATTTTTCCGAGCACTCAAAAAAAGCGCTGCAATATGCAATACCGTTCGCGAAAGCTTTTCAAGCATCATTAACGTTGCTGTATGTTGTCGAACCGACAGTCTATCCCGCTGATTTTAGTTTTGGTCAAATCGGTTTTCCGGATATTGAAGCAGAGTTGCGCGAAAAGGGAGAGAGGGAATTACATACTCTTGCTAATGAAACTATTCACGGGGTTGTTCCTTCTGCTACCATTGTGAAAGTCGGATTACCATTTGTCGAAGTAATTTCTTACGCGCAAAAAGAGGAAATTGATTTGATTGTTGCGGCAACACACGGACACACCGGAGTTGAGCATATTCTTTTCGGCAGTACGGTAGAAAAAATTGTACGCAAAGCGCCATGTCCTGTCTTAGTGGTGCGCACGGATGAACACGATTTTATTAACGAGCGTGTGTAAGACGTTGTACATATTTGCTCATCACTCACTCATTCAATCATTCACTCATTCAACCTTGTAAGAAATTTTGCTGAATGTAACTAAAAATAGTTCTCAAGTTCCTCCATCGAAGCAATTTGCACAGCAATGTTTTGTTTCTGCGGATAAGTTTATTAAAGAGAGCAAGTTTCATGAAGCACGGCTTGAAATAGAGAAAGCAAAAAAGTTCGAACCTGCAAACGCCTACATCCAAGCATTTCTCGATCGCATTTCATTTTTTGAACAGCAGCAAAAGAAAGATCAAAAAGAACAACAGCACGTTCACGCGCCGGCTGTTGCACCATCTGTAGCGCAGCCACAACCGCACAGTCAGTCTGCGCCAAGTATTGCACCGGCGAAAAATATCGCGCCGTCTCAAGCCGAAAAAATTGCAGTTTCCGTTCCACCACCGGTACCGCCAAAAAAGGAAGTAACGGTTTCTGCGCCGCCGCCGGTTGCTCCTCCGCAACCATCTCCGGAGCCGTCGTCTGTTTTCAATTTACCGCACGCGGCTCCATCAAAAAATGAAATGGACGCGAAGCTTGATGAAATGAAACAGCAAATTGATCTGCTGACACGCGCATTGGAAAGTGAAAAACAAGCGCGCGAAGAAATGTCGAAGCAGCAATTTGAAATTAATATTCAGCAGTTACGCAGCGCGTACGAAAAAGCGTGGGTGAATGGTTCGCCGGCGGAACAAGATGCTCAACAATTAAAACAATTGGCGCTCAAGTTGAATATTTCTGAGAACACGGAAGAAACGATACGACGCGAAGTAAAATTAAAAATGTACGGTCAGGCTGTAAAAGAAGTGATTGCAAAAAGAACATTGCTTCGCAGTTCATCATCAACATTAGAATGGCTGCGTAAAGTGTACAGTGTTTCGGTGCAAGAATATCTCGAATACGAATCGAAATTTTTGCTTGAATTAGTTGCAGATCAATATCGCGGAACGCTCATGTTTGTTTCTGCCGATGATGCTACGCGTAACGAACTTGTACCGCGATTAAAATCGGGCGGGTTTGCTGTTGTGTTGTGTTCATCGCCGGAAGATGCATTGGAAAAAATTGAAAAAGTAAATCCTAATCTTATTATTAGCCAAACAGAATTTGCACAAGGAAGTCTGAGCGGACTAAAATTTCTTCAGCTTGTTCGCACGGCAACTAAATTTACGTACCTGCCGTTTATTTTATTAGCCGGTGCGTCGGAAGCGCACTTGTTGAAATCGTCTGAGCTGCGAAGTAACGAAGGCGTTGTGCCGATGCCGGTAGAATATGATGAGTTGCTTACTGTCATCAATATGAAACTTGTCGAGTTCCGTGAGTATATCGCCTCGCTCAGTTAGGTAGTTGAATCTTAAAAAGTCTTATTTACAAAGTGATGCCATGAGTTTGTTTATCAAGAACGTGAAAATTTGAATTATTTCCGAATCATTTTATTACACTCATGGCATCACTCGCATTTTTTAAGGGCGACTAAGTATAAAATGTATTAATAAAGTGCAACTGCTCAGCGAGAGTTTGACGCGCCTCCAGCGCAAAGGTTGCTTCACTTGAAAGGAAAAATATATGATGAAGAAAGTATTGTTGGTAGAAGATGATGAAGACAACCGCGACTTAGTGGTGTTCGTTTTTCAACGAAGCAAACTTGATGCACAATTAATTATTGCAGAAAACGGACAAGAAGCAATAGACAAAGTTTTCACCGAGATGCCGTCTCTTATTCTTATGGATATGCAAATGCCGGTGATGGATGGATGGACTGCAATTCCGATTATAAAACAAGATGCGCGGACAGCTCATATCCCCATTATTGCATTTACCGCACAAGCGAAACAGGAAGACAAAGCGCGAACGTTACAAATCGGATGTGTGGAACATTATACAAAACCAATGGACCCAGAAGAACTGATCGCTCTTGTGAAAAAATATCTTGTCACGAAGTGATGGTGGCGAAGCCATCCCTTCGGGACTTCGCTCACTTAACGTTCAATCACATTGCGAGTAATTTTTTCAACATTGAAAAACGGTAACTACTCAGCGGTTAGAAAAAATAGAACACAGATAACACGGATTTGACTGATTCGCCGCGGCGAACTGATTAATTGGACTACTTTTGAATTTCGGTAAAAAGCCGCAGTTCAAAAGAAAACTATTTACGAATGATAAAAAGAAAATCTAATCCGTTTAAACCCGTCTAATCCGTGTTTCG
>CAYHZL010000107.1:0-12051 GCA_964361075.1 uncultured Chitinophagaceae bacterium | reverse complement strand
TATGTCGAACGATTATTTTTTTGTAGAACCAACAGCCATCAACGGAACGTATATTACAATTGAAGGTGATGAAGCAAAACACATTGCGCGCGTATTGCGTAAACAGGAAGGCGAGATGCTCTGGGTTGCCGACGGAAATGGCACTGCGTACGAAGTTGTTATTCGTTCAATTTCTCTTCACACTGTTGAATGTGAAATTGTCTACGCCCATCAGCATCACCACGAGCCGGATATTGAAGTAACACTTGCCGTTGCACAGTTAAAAAATCCTTCGCGCATGGAATGGATTATTGAGAAAGGAACGGAACTTGGTGTGAGGCGTTTCATTCCATTAATAACAAACCGGACAATTGCAAAATCTTCAAAAGAAGAACGCTGGCAAAATATTGCGCTCGCTGCAATGAAACAATCAGGTCGTTGTGTGCTGCCACAAATTTATCCGCCGACAAAGTTTGAAACATTGCTGAACAACATCGGCGCGTACGAAATGAAATTAATTCCCTATGAGCGTACAGATTCTGTTCTCTTTATTGGTGAAGTATTGCGATTACGTACACCGCCGCGCTCAGTGATTATTATTATCGGACCGGAAGGTGGATTTACAGAAGAAGAAATTACTGCAGCAGAGCAAGCGAATTTTATGCAGGTATCTTTGGGAAGAAGAAGATTGCGAACTGAAACCGCGGCTATTGTTTCTGCGGCGTGGATTATTGGAAACGAGTGAGAGAAAAATTTCTCTCACTCTCCATACACAAAAAAGATTATTTTATACTTTTTATCAGATTAACCATTTCAATTGCAGTTACAGCAGCATCAAATCCTTTATTACCCGATTTCGTTCCTGCACGTTCTATTGCTTGTTCAATCGTATCAGTTGTCAACACGCCGAAAATTACCGGCACGCCGGTTTCCAACGAAACTGCTGCAATACCTTTTGAAATTTCACTTGCGACATAATCAAAGTGTGGTGTATCGCCTCGAATTACTGCACCAAGACAAATTACAGCATCCACTTTTTTCAAGTTTGCAATTTTTTTTGCCACCAGCGGTATTTCAAACGAACCCGGCACCCACGAAATTTCAATATCATCTTCTTTCGCGCCGTGTCTCACAAGACCATCAATTGCTCCACTCAATAATTTATTGCTGATAAATTCATTAAAGCGACTTACTATGATAGCAAATTTTATATTTTTTGATATCAAATTTCCTTCGTTTGTTTTAATTGCCATTTTTTTCTCCTATTAATGTACCGGATTGAAGTCAATGTTAATTCAATTCAAAATATGTCCCATCTTTTCTTTTTTTGTTTTCAAATAAAATTCATTTGCTTCATTTGCTTTTACTGACAGTGGAAGCCTTTCAATAATTTCAAGACCATATCCGTTAAGTCCTACCAATTTTTTTGGATTGTTCGTCAACAATTTCATTTTCCTCACGCCAATATCGTATAATATTTGTGCGCCAATTCCGTACTCTCGCGCGTCTTGAGGAAAACCAAGAAGTGTGTTTGCTTCAACCGTGTCTTTGCCTGCATCCTGCAATTCGTACGCACGGATCTTATTAAGCAAACCAATGCCGCGCCCTTCTTGCCGCAGATATAATACTACACCTCTTCCTTCTTCACTAATTTTTTGCAGTGCCGCATCCAATTGTTCTCCGCAGTCGCACTTCAGTGAATGAAAAGTATCGCCTGTTAAACATTCGGAATGAACGCGCACGAGCACCGGTTCATCATCACCAAGTATTTCGCCTTTGATGAGTGCAACATGCTGATATTGATCGATTGTGTTTTCATAGACAGCAATTTTAAATTCCCCAAACGCCGTTGGCAATTTTGCTTCAGCAGATTTCATGACTAATTTTTCAGTCATTCTTCTTTTTTTAATTAAATCCGCTATTGAAATAATTTTCAGAGTATGTTTCTTTGCATATTCCAACAGTTGTGGAACTCGTGCCATCGTGCCGTCATCGTTCATAATTTCACAAATTGCGCCTGCCGGATTTAAACCTGCCATACGAGCAAGATCAACAGCCGCTTCAGTATGTCCGGCGCGTTTCAACACACCGCCATTTTTTGCGATCAAGGGAAATACATGTCCGGGCATTACAAAATCATTTTGAACGGCATTCGGATTTGCCAATGCAATAATTGTTTTTGCTCTTTCAAATGCAGAGATGCCGGTAGTAGAACTTTTATGATCGACCGTAATAGTAAATGCTGTTTTCATTCGTTCGGTATTTGTTTCAGACATGAGACGTAATCCTAAAATACGAGCTTGCTCTTCAGTTAGCGGGGCGCAGATCATTCCTTTACCATACGTTGCCATAAAATTAATATTTTCAGGCGTCGCATGTTCTGCCGCCATTATCAAGTCGCCCTCGTTTTCTCTTTCATCATCATCAACTACGATAACGAGTTTTCCGTTCTTAATATCTTCAACAGCTTCTTCAATTGTATTAAACATCATTGTTGTTCTCTCTCAATCTAAAAAACCTGAGCAGCGTCATCGCGAGGATCCGCCGCAGGCGGAGACGTGGCGATCTCATTTTTCTTGTGAAAAAAAAATGAGATTGCTGCTACATAAAACCGTTCTCTTTTAGTAATTCCAAGGTGCTTCTTTTTTTATTGTTCACATCAAGACTGCTTTGATTCAATAATTTTTCAACATATTTTCCAATAACATCACATTCGATATTTACACTTTCACCAATTTTTTTAGAACCTAAAGTCGTGTTCATTGTTGTATGGGGAATTAACGACACTTTGAAATATTGTGTATTCACTTCGGCAACGGTGAGACTAATACCATCTATGCCGACTGATCCTTTTGTAATAATATATTTTAATATATCCGCAGATGCTTCAATGGTAATCCGCAGTGCATTTTCTTCTTCTCGTCGCTCTATTATTTTTCCTGTGCCATCAATATGGCCGCTCACAATATGCCCTCCCAATCTATCGGAAAGTTTTAGCGCTCTCTCAATGTTAACTTTCCCAGCAACTTTTAATTTGTGCATTCCTGTCACTCGCATGGTCTCAGGCATTACATCGACAAAAAACCAATTTCCCTCTTTCTTCGTCACTGTAAGACAAACACCATCAACTGCAATGCTATCGCCGATACGCACATCGTCAATAATTTTCTCGCATGCAATGGATAGCATTATTGATTTACTTCCTCGGATAATAGTATTAACAACACCAAGTTCTTCAATAATTCCCGTAAACATAGTAGTCCTGATTACTCATACATGAAAATACGTATAGCCTTCGATGCATAGATCATCATCGAACGTCGTAACACTTATATTTTTTATTTCGAGAGCATCCCGCATATTTTGTATTCCAACACCTTCAACAGGAGTGAGTGCATTTCTCCCGCCAATAATTTTCGGCGAAATGAAAAACATCACTTTGTCAACAATTTTACTTGCCAAAGCCGAGGCATTAAGATTTCCGCCGCCTTCCAAAAGCACACTGTCAATTCCAAGTGTATAGAGCTTATTCATTAATTGATTCAGATCGACACGGCCATTATCATCTTCCAACTTTAATATCTGCACTTTTTTTTCTTGAAGTATTTTTTCTTTTTCGAATGGAATTGCCGACGTTGTTGCAAGAATTACACCGGCATTCGATTTCACTGTTATGGCATTGCAGTTTTCAGAAATTGCTCCGTTGCTATCAACCACAATGCGTATAGCATCTTTTCCGTTTCCATCCACCAATCTTGTGGTAAGAAAAGGATTGTCTTTAAGGATTGTATTTTTTCCTACCATCACAGCCGCCACTCTATCTCGAAGCGTATGCACATAGTGCCGTGAGCGCTCGCCGGAAATCCATTTTGAATCACCACTGCTGGAACAAATTTTTCCATCGAGCGTCATCGCAGTTTTCATGATGACGAACGGTTTCTTCTTACTAATATACGTTATGAATATTTCATTTAAAATTCTCGCCTCATGTTCCAGAACTCCTTCAACAACGCGAACTCCTGCATCCTTCAACATGCGAATACCGTTCCCGGCAACAAGAGGATTTGGATCTACCATTGCAACAACAACTTCTGAAACTCCCGATTCAATAATTGCCTTGACACACGGTGGAGTTTTGCCGTAGTGTGAGCATGGCTCCAGATTCACATACAATGTAGTGTCGCGAATTTCTTGATGTGCATTTTGTATTGCAACAACTTCTGCATGCGCCATGCCATACGATTCGTGAAATCCTTCTGCAATTATTTTTCCGTCTTTTACTATCAAAGCTCCCACGAGAGGATTTGGATTTGTTCTTCCCCATCCGCCGCGTGCAAGTTCTATTGCACGTTTCATATAAAATTCGTGGTTGCTCATGTGTATTACTTTTAGACAGAGTGACCTTCCTAATAACTAAAAAACCAGCACAAAACGTGCTGGCTTTTTTATTAAGAATTCGGCAACATTTTTTACGCCGACTTTCTTTCTTCAATAACAAAAATCGGATCTTTCTTTTTTGCTACCGTTTCTTTTGTAATAATGCATTTCGTTACGTTTGATTTCGAAGGAAGCTGATACATTATTTCCAGCATAATCTCTTCAACAATCGAACGCAATGCGCGCGCACCGGTTTTACGTGACATCGCTTTTTTCACAATGGCGCGTAACGCTTCATGCTCGAACTCCAATTCAGAACCTTCATATCTAAATAATTTTTTGAACTGCTTCACTAACGCATTGCGCGGCTCAGAAAGAATATTCAGTAACGCTTCTTCCGAAAGCGAATGCAGCGTAGTAATCACAGGCAGTCGTCCGATAAATTCCGGAATCAATCCGTATTTCAACAGATCATCCGGTTCTACTTGTTTCAGATATTCGTCTGCAGTAACATCCGTCTTACTGCGAATATCGGCATCGAAACCAATTTGATTTTGGTTGATGCGTTTCGAAATAATTTTATCGAGTCCTTCAAACGCGCCGCCGCAAATAAACAAAATATTTTTTGTGTTCACGTTAATCAGACTTTGCTCGGGATGTTTGCGTCCGCCTTTTGGTGGAACGCCGGCAATTGTTCCTTCGAGAATTTTCAATAATGCTTGCTGCACACCTTCGCCCGAAACATCGCGTGTAATGGAGGCGCTGTCGCTCTTGCGCGTAATTTTGTCAATCTCATCAATATACACGATGCCATGCTCGGCACGGTCAACATTGAATTCCGCATTTTGCAAAAGATACACGAGAATTGTTTCAACGTCGTCGCCAACATAACCGGCTTCGGTCAATGTTGTTGCATCGGCAATGGCAAACGGAACGTCTAAAATTTTTGCCAATGTTTGCGCAAGCAATGTTTTTCCTGTACCGGTCGAACCAATCAATAACACATTACTTTTTTCGATTTCAACATCATCAAATTCACCGAAGCGTTCTTTTGAATCGATGCGTTTGTAATGATTGTACACGGCAACAGCAAGCGTCTTCTTTGCCTCATCTTGCCCGATGATATATTCATCGAGAGATTTTTTAATTTGTTCCGGTGTGAGCAGCTGTTTGTTCTTCAGCTTTTTTGTTTTTATGGAAGCAACATTATTGCGAATAATATCAACCGATGTTGAAACACACATGTCGCAAATGTACACTTCGGGACCGGCAATAATGCTGGCGACTTCTTCAGCTCGTCTTCCGCAAAAGGAACACTTAATTTTTTCGTCGCTTCGTTGTTTCTGGCTCATGAATGTTTTTATTTATCTTTCTTTACTTCAACAATTTTTTTTACAAGAATAGAATCAATGAGTCCGTATTCTTTCGCTTGTTCCGAAGACATATAATTATCGCGGTCTGTATCACGTGCAACATCGTCAGCAGTTTTTCCGCAATGCGATGCAATAATTTCATTGAGCTTGCGTTTCGTTCTCAGAATTTCTTCTGCCTGAATGCTGATATCAGACGCGGTACCTTGCGCGCCGCCCCACGGTTGATGAATCATGATGCGAGAATTCGGAAGTGCTTTGCGTTTTCCTTTTTCACCTGCCAGCAATAATACTGCGCCCATACTTGCCGCCATACCAACACAAATGGTTGAAACTGCCGGACGAATATATTGCATGGTATCGTAAATTGCCAGTCCGGCACTGACGGAGCCGCCGGGCGAATTGATGTAGAGATGAATATCTTTTTCAGGATCTTCGGATTCCAAAAATAATAATTGTGCAATTGCTAAACTTGCCACTGCATCGTCAATAGTTGTTCCCAGAAATACAATGCGCTGCTTCAGAAGAAGAGAAAAAATATCATACGCACGTTCGCCGCGGCTTGTTTGTTCAACCACCATCGGCACAAGATTATTATATATTGACATAGTGTTCGCCTTTTCAAAAATGCAATTCACTAAGGAAGATAAACTGCAGCGTGTTTAAATTTTAGTTACGAAAATTTACTGACATCATCTGTTTCTGTTACGGTCATTGTCGCGCTCTCTTTAATCAGAGCCAGCAATTTATCAAACAACACGCGTTCAGAAACGGTTTCAGATGTTTTGTAAAAATTCATTAATCGTTCTTTATCAATTCCTATTTTTGCTGATTCGGTTTCTGCAAGTTTTTCAATATCACCGTCAGTCATTTGAAGATTTTCTTTCTTCAACAATTGCTCTTTCACGAGCAGCCATTTTGCTTCCCAGAGTGCATTCGCGTGGTACATTTCGCGGTACTGCTTTTCATTGAAGTTCTTTGGAAGCACACGATTCGGCTGTTGCTCTTTCACATCTTGGACGTAAGCATCGAGCAAATTGTTCACCACAGATTCCGGAACGGTAAATGAATATTGTTCAACAACCTTCTTCAAAATATCACTTTCAAGTCGTCGCGTACTTCGTTCACTCCAAAGTTTTTCCAAGTCTTCCGAAATGTTTTTCTTCAAATCGTCGGCAGTTGAAAATTTTCCGTTACTCACTTCTTTGGCAAATTCATCGTTCATTTCAGGAAGCGTAATTTTTTCAACTTTCTTCACCGTAAGTTGAAGATGAATGCTGTGAGCATGATCTGCGTGGTCATGTTTGAACTTTGCTTCACGCACATCACCGGCAACGGCGCCTTGCAATGCTTCTTTAATTTCTTTTTCAGTTGTCGGTTCGTTCATATAGATGCGCGTCGCTTCTTGTTTCCTGTTGCTGAGCGCACCATTCTCATCAAATTCAACACCATCAACCGTAACAATAAATTCTTCGCCGGTAACTTTTTTTGCTTCTTCGTACGTTGCGTTGATATGTTGTAAACGCTTAATCTCGTCGTGTAGTTCATTCTCGTTTGTGTGATGAACAAACTGTTCAACTTCAAGACCGCGAAAATCCTTCACTTCAAATTCCGGTTTCACTTCATATTTCACTTTGAAAGCAAGCGGCTCGCCGCGTTTATATTTCATATCAACCATGGTTGGCGTACCAATAGGCAAAATATTTCTTTCTTCAATAGTTTTTTTGAATGTGTCATTGCTCAGTACTTCAATAGCCTGAATCTCGATGCTTTCACCAAACATTTTTTTAATCATCGCAAAAGGCACTTTCCCTTTTCGAAAACCTTTAATTTCGATGACAGGAATAGCCTTTTTATACGCTACTTCAAAATGAGGCGCAAGTTCTTCGGTGGTGAGTTGAAATTCCATTTCGCGATCGCAATCGCTTAAAGTATGTACAGTTACTTCCACTACAATTCTCCTAATTAATAAATCATCCCCGCAGCAAGTTGCGGGGTATTTGTCATGCCAGCGTACGCTGGCATCCATTTTGTGGATTCCGGCTTCCGCCGGAATGACGACGCAAGCGTCGGGGTATTAGACCCGATATAGAATAAATATGTTTTTCCGAAATAAAAATACGAAAGAATGCTTTGATAAGCAACGTAACCAAAGTCAATAATAAAGCCACATTCGCCGCGGCGAATGTGGCTTCCGAAAGAAAAATTCACTCTCGTAACTTTCGTTCGTATTCACCTTTGAATTTTTTGATGCCATTAAAAATAGATTCTGCAACAACATATTGTCCTCCCGGACTGCGAAGAAATTTTTCGTCTTTAATATTTGAAAGGTATCCCGTTTCAACGAGGACGTTCGGCATAGATGCACCGACAAGAACAAAAAATCCGGCTTGCTTTACACCGCGGCTCTGCGAAACAAGTTTGTCTTCCATTTGCTCTTCTAACATTTCCGCAAAGCGTTCGCTTTGTTTCACGTACGCACTTTGCGCCATCGTTAAAATAATATAATTTTCTTCCGTCAATTCCTGGTAGCGGTCTTCAAAATCTTTTTCCAATTTCACAACGGCATTTTCTTTTTCGGCGATGTGAAGTGCGGCTTCAGTTTTTCCGGGACGCAGCAAATAAATTTCAAATCCATTATTCGATGATGGCTTTCGTTCCGACGAATTACAGTGAATGCTGACAAATAATTTTCCTTCCGCTTCGTTTGCAATTTGTCCGCGCCGGTACAGCTCTATGAAACGATCGGTTTTGCGCGTGTACACAACTTTCACATCAGACAAATGTTTTTCTATCATCGAACCAAGTTTGAGCGCAATACCAAGCGCGACATCTTTCTCGCGTGTGCCGATGACACCAATTGCACCCGGATCGTGCCCTCCATGTCCCGCGTCAATAACCACAACATCTAATTTCCATTTTTTCTTTTGCTTTTCAATCTGTGCAAGAAAATCATCGTTATGTTTTTTTTCTACACGCTTCGGCGGCGGTGTAATGTTTTCTTCGGCGATGTGCAACGAAACAAGAATATCTGAACTTCCCTGATCTTCCATAATTTCGGATGCACCAATTTTATTTCGGAGTTGAAAACTTAGCTGTAGTGATGTTGCCGATTGTATGGGAACAATTTTTTTGATGATACCGGAAGGAAATTTTTTTGCAAGAGCAACCGTGTCGGCACGTCCACCGGGTATGGTAAGATACAACCATTCGTTCTCTTGTTGAAATCGTTCAACATCGTGTAATTTTTCTATTGAGTGAATACGAAGCAGAGAACCATTATTTTTTTCTTCAACATCAACACCGGTAATATTGTAGGATAGCTTTGCAGGCGCTGCTTGTATAACACTATCACTCACTAACACTTGTAACCGAGTAGCCGAAGCGATAAGAGAGACGATATCTTTTTCTAAAAGAAATGCAGTGTTCTTCCACCACTTTACCGGATGAGCAAGTTGAATTACTTTTTGCGTTCGTGTGCGATGCAATGTTGAAATGATAAACGGACTTTCCGCCGTAAACTTTATTCGTGTAGTATCAACCACATTGCCATCCACCGACCACAGTGTAAGTTCTGTTTTCCGTAAATTTTTATTTGTTGTTGAAAAAAAAGAAAGAGCCGTCGCAACATCTTCCACGGCAAGGTAACGGAAATTGTTTTCTTCAAAAATATGAACAACGCCGTGAATAGCCGGCTGCGATTGCAACGAAACCATTACGGAATTAATCGCGCTATCGGTTTGCGCAACAAGAAAGGAATTATACGCGATAACAAGAATACAGATACTTCGAAAAAATTTACACACCAATGTTCTTACACGCACAAATATATTCATGATGAACGGAAATTAGAAAATTGAAGCGGCAATGAAAGTTCCATTGCTTTTAATTTTGCAATAACTGTTTGCAGTTCGTCGCGGTCTTTTCCGGAAACACGAATTTGTTCCTCCATGATTGTCGCTTGAACCTTCAGTTTCAAGTCTTTGATTGATTGCACAATTTTTTTTGCATTCTCTTTATCAATGCCAACTTGCAATGTAATTGTTTGCCGCACAGAGCCGCCGGCAGCCGGTTCTACTGCGCTGTATTTCAACGCTTTAATTGAAATTCCTCTTTTAATAAATTTATTTTGAAGAATATCAACAACTGCCTGTAAGCGGAAATCGTTATCCGTAGTCAGCGTAATGATTTTTTCTTTTTGATTGAAATCAATCGTTGTTTTCGAATCTTTGAAATCATAGCGTTGCGCTACTTCTTTGCGTGTCTGGTTCAGCGCATTATCCACTTCCTGCATATCAACTTCGGAAATAATATCAAATGAATTTTGTTGTGCCATAGTCGTTCCGTTAAATGAATTGTTGAATGAATGTACGAGTTATTTGTAGAATTTCAAAAAGCATGCTCTTCAACTGCGAGCACGCTTACTTGAGAATTTCCCCTGTTTCATTACAACTGATAAATGTTTCAAATAATTTCCTATAAAAGTGATAAGAAAAAACATAGCCACAGATTTTTGTAATAAAAAAATAATCTTTAACCACGGATGACACGGGAACAACACTGATGTTCACAGATTACATTATTTAACTTCTCTGTGTAAATCCGTGTTTTTTCTGTGCTTCGCCGCGGCGAATGTGGTTAATGTTTTACTAAATCAAAATAATTTCTATACGTACAGCGTGATATTTTTTATTCATTCTGCAATTGAAACTTTTCCCGCATTCATTCTAATTAAGCCATCATCTTTCATCTGCTTCAATGTTGAAGTAAGCCATGCTATATCACTTCGTGAAAAACTTTTCCACAATGAAATCGCAATGCGTTGTTTCGTCAACGAAGAAGTATGAAGTAGTTTTAAAATTCTTCCGCGATACAGCCGGCGCGGAATATTTTTATAGTGCGGCTCATTGTTTTTCTTCGTTGCAATCGGATACTGAAACATCGGCGAAAAAGCTGATGCACATTCATCATTCAATGGACATGTATCGCATTTCGGATTGCGGGCAGTACACACTGCTGAACCTAAATCCATCAATGCCTGATTCCAAACAGAAGCGTTGTTTGCGGGAAGATATTTTTCTGCAATGGTCCAAATTATTTTTTCAGATTGTTTTTCGCCGGCTGAAGAAACTTTCCATAACACGCGCGAATAAATACGAATGATGTTGACATCCACCACCGCGACATTTTTTCCAAACGAAAAACATTCAAGAGCGCTTGCGGTGTATTTTCCAATGCCGGGTAGTTTACGGAGTTCTTCGTTACTGCGCGGAAATTTCCCATGATATTCTTCAACAATTATTTTTGAAAGCGCAAACAATCGCAATGCACGATTATTGTAACCAAGTCCGGACCACTGGCGCAGTACATCTTTCTTCGATGAGCGCGATAATATTTCGAGTGTTGGAAATTTTTTAAACCACTCTTTGTAGAATCCAACAACCCGACTTACTTGTGTTTGCTGCAACATCATTTCAGAAACAAGAATACGGTATGGATTTTTCGTTGTTCGCCAAGGAAGATTCCTTGCGTTGAGTGAGTACCAATGAAGAAGTCTCTTGTGAAAATTTTTCACGAGTAATATAATTTTTTAGAATGTGGGTTGAAAAGATACATCAGTGTACCATGCCTGCGCGTATTTTTTGAGGGCGGTTTTATAAATTATTAAATCAATGTCATTCCGAGCGAAGCGAGGAATCTCGTTTTACATTTTGAAGGAAAAAACGAGATTCCTCGTCGCTCCGCTCCTCGGAATGACAATCCTCTGAAATTTTTAGAACTGCCCTTGAATTACTTCTCTATTCCCCTCCAAAAAATTTACCGAATCTAACTCATCAATAGTAATCCAGCGGATTTGTTCAAACACATTATTTTTTTCTGTACCGATATATGAATTCACAATAAAATAATGAACTTCAAATTTTCCCGCATCAGGATATACCCATGTGTGCGAATAGATTTCTTCACCAACAACAGCATCAATGGAAAGCTCTTCTTTTAGTTCACGCCACAAACATTGCTGTAAAGTTTCGTTGGTTTCAATTTTGCCGCCGGGAAATTCCCACAATAAAGAATAGGAAGCGGTTTTCTTTCGTTGACAGGCAAGAATGGAATTGTTTTTTTTGATTATTGCGACCGCGACTTGAACCATGCACTACCTACAAAAAATAAAAACGCCCAACAACAGGGGTGGATTGTTGGGCGCAAACCTCAAACGCTGACCAGGGGAGGAAATCAGCGAAATGAGGGGGTCTTAATTTCTACTTCAAATATAATAGACCGGTTTTAAAAAAGCAACTACTTTTTTATTTTTTTTTATTTTTTT
>CAYHZL010000106.1:0-12114 GCA_964361075.1 uncultured Chitinophagaceae bacterium | reverse complement strand
ATTAAAGAATTTTCGGAACAAGCGCGGCAGGAATTATTGTACGGCACAGGAACAGAAAAAATTGAAATTGAATACACGTACGTCGGCGGTCGCAAGGCAATATACAAACACCGCTTCAATGGTGTGATGGGAATGCTTGGCGATTATTACAACGATACCTCGTCGTCAAAAATTCGTGAGTGGGTAGAAAGTTACATGGGAACGCAGAAGTGTTCTGTCTGCGGCGGCGGAAGATTGAAGCAGGAAAGTCTCGCCATTAAGTTGGAAGATGTGAACACGCAAAAACTATTTTCGATTGCCGACATTGTGCAATTCTCGCTCACGGAGTCGCAGGAATTTTTTCGCACTGTTCTTCTTTCGGAACGACAGATGACAATTGCAAAACCAATTCTGAAAGAAATCAATCAGCGATTAAATTTTATGGTTGATGTTGGACTTGGATATTTAACGCTTGATCGTGCAGCGCGAACGTTGAGCGGCGGAGAAGCACAGCGTATTCGTCTTGCAACGCAAATCGGTTCGCAGCTTGTCGGCGTGTTGTATATTCTCGATGAACCGAGCATCGGGCTGCATCAGCGTGATAACGATAAGTTGATTGCGTCGCTGAAACAACTGCGCGATTTAGGAAACACAGTGCTTGTTGTTGAGCACGATAAAGAAATGATTGAGCAGGCAGATTATGTGGTGGATTTAGGTCCGGGCGCCGGCGAACATGGCGGGCAAGTTGTTGCATGTGGATTGCCAAGTGATTTCAAAAGCCGCAATGGAAAATTGAAAAACAGTGCATTGCAATCGTCCACGATTGATTACCTTACCGGAAAAAAGAAAATCGAAATTCCATTAGTGCGGAGAAAAGGGAGTAAAAAATTGCTGACACTTTCCGGTGCAACGGGAAATAATTTGCGGAATGTAACATTGAATATTCCTCTCGGAATATTCACATGTATTACCGGTGTCAGCGGTTCCGGAAAATCGTCGCTGATTAACGAAACGCTCTATCCTATTTTGTCTAGAAAATTTTATAAAACAAAAATTCAAATTCTTCCCTACGCATCTATCGAAGGCATTGACGAGATTGATAAAATTATTGATATCGATCAGTCTCCGATTGGAAGAACACCACGCTCAAATCCGGCAACATACACCGGCATGTTCACAATAATTCGTGATTTATTTACGCAGCTTCCGGAATCAAAAATTCGCGGATACAAAGCGGGACGATTTAGCTTTAACGTGAAAGGCGGCCGGTGCGAAACGTGTGAAGGCGACGGCGTAAAAAAAATCGAAATGAATTTTTTGCCCGATGTGTACGTGCAATGCGATGTGTGCCGCGGAAAACGATACAACCGCGAGACGCTCGAGGTGCACTACAAAGGAAAATCCATTGCGGAAGTACTTGATATGACCGTTGCCGATGCGCTGGAATTTTTTAGCGAGTTGCCGGGTATTCAACGTAAAGTACAAACGCTGTTCGATGTCGGGCTGGGCTACATTCGGCTTGGGCAGCAAGCGACGACGCTTTCCGGCGGTGAAGCGCAGCGCGTAAAACTTTCTACTGAACTTTCAAAAATTGGGACGGGCAAGACGCTGTACATCTTGGATGAGCCGACAACCGGTTTGCATTTTGACGATGTGAAAATGTTGCTGAGTGTGCTGGATAAACTTGTTGAAAAAGGGAACACGGTTATTGTGATCGAGCATAATTTGGATGTTATTAAAACTGCCGATTGGGTTATTGATTTAGGTCCGGAAGGCGGGAAAGCCGGCGGTGAAATTATTGCTGAAGGAACGCCCGAAGCAGTGGGCAACGTAGAACAGTCGCACACAGGAAAATATCTTCGCAAAGAACTTACGATGGTTGCATAAAAAAAGAGATGAACATCAACACAATGAATTTTCCGGCATCAAAAATAATTTTTTCTGTCGTAGTAAATATGTTTCTGTTTTCTACTCTTCAAGCACAATCGAACGATTCAACTCAGTTTGCTACCACGGATTCATCTGCGTATGAAGATGCTGCACTCGTTGGAATGACTGCCCTTACTATTCCCGTTGTTCTCGGAATTACAGCAATCAGCATTGTGCCGCCAAGCTTCGGTGTTCTTGTGAATAAAGGCACTGCGCAAGGAATGATGTCATTTGAAACAGGTGTTGGTTTTGGCAGAAATAAACGAACAGGGAGATTTGCCGATACTCGATTTATCGCCGGGTACACGCATGTCTATAATAAAAACGAAAAAGATTTTTGGCGCGTTGAAATATCGAGAGATTTCCATGCGCAATTTATTGATAAGAGAAAAATATTTTTGTTAGGTGCAAGTCCTTCGGTTGGATATATCAACAATGGTTCAGAGCACGGGTATTCTGTCGGTGCACAGCTTTGGCTGATGACGCCAACACTTTCTTTCATCGGATTTTTTCCGCTTCACACATTTGGCATTTCATACCGCTACAATACTTTTGCGAAAGCCACACCGTTCCACACACTTTCGCTTGGCATTTCTTCAGCGTTTATGTTTGGTTGGTGATTTTGAAACCCACTCGTTCCCCTTAATATAAAATCTCCATTTTTTTTCTACACCAACGCTAATTCCGATGCGCGAGGAAACACCAATGGCATGCGATGGAATCTTTTCACCATCCATCAAAAAAATTTCGTTGCCGCACAGGTCAATTCCATTTTCAGGACGAGTGATGTAAAATGCCTGACAAAATTTTGCTGGACCATTGGTAAGATCGTGTTTCTTCGCCGACGTTAACTTTTCATCAACGTTGCGATTCTTCATCATTATGTTAATGCCATCAATCGGCTCAATTGCCCGGATGAGAACAGCTTCACCAATTCCTTCTTCAGCCGTTACAATATTTGCACAGAAATGCATGCCATAAGTAAAATAGACATACAACATTCCAGATTGATTAAACATGATTTTGTTACGACCTGTCATTCCTCGAAATGAATGTGAAGCAGGATCATTCTGACGGTAGGCTTCTACTTCTACAATTTTTCCTGCGAGTGTGTGCGTGCCAAATTTTCGTACAATAATTTTTCCGAGAATATCTTTTGCGACAGTGAGCGTCGGGCGGGAGTAGAACGAATGAGAAAGTTTCATTCCAAAAATGTAAAAGCTATTTCCGTGAAAGAGTGTGTTCGAATTTTTTTATCGTTTGTTCAACTTGATCGAGAGACATTTCATTTCCGTACACTGCTGTTGTTGAATTATCTTGTGTCGCCGGAGATATTTCTTTCTGACTTTTTACTTTTTCATTTTGACTTGGAGCGTTTCCTGCTTTCAATCGAATGCGTTCTTCGATTTCGTCCATCCAACTGGTTTTCTGAGTTGTTGACAAAATTGGTTTGTTTTCTTTTTTCGGATTGCTAATAATTGGTTGCGGCACACTTTTCTCATTTTTCATACTTGTGCCTTCATCCTTATTGATTGGTCTTGTTTCAAACGCTAATCGTTTGATATTGATGAGATGTTTCGCTGAAACGTTATTCGAAATAATTGAATGTCCGAATGTGCCGGGACCGAGTGTGAGCGAAGGGAGAAGATCGTTTGTATATCCAACAGCGCCGAGCGCAGATTGTGTGTTGACCAAAATTCGGCACGCCGGTTTTTCGAGTGCGAATTTCATAATAATATCCTGATCGGAAGAATGAATAACCATTGTGTGTCCGATGCCGCCGAATTCCAACATCTCGATGCAGCGATGACACCCTTCGCGCCAGCCATCAACAGTGAAGAAAGAAAGAACAGGCGAAAGTTTTTCGCGAGAGAGCGGAGAAGTTTTTCCAACTTCGGAAAGTTCTGCAATGAGCACAGTTGTATCACTTGGCACGGTAAAACCGGATTTCTGCGCGATGAATGCCGGCGACTTTCCAACAACATCAGGATTGAGCACGCCTTTCTGATCGAACATGGTGCGCGCAAGTTTTTCTTTTTCATCAGCACTAACGAAATATGCTTTTTGTTTTTTAAATTCATCAATGACGTGTTGGCGAATTGATGTATCAACAATAACACCCGACTCGGTGGAACACAACACGCCGTAATCGAATTGCTTTCCCGACACAATATCCGCAACAGCTTTTGGAATATGTGCAGTGCGTTCGATGAACGCCGGCACATTTCCCGCACCGACACCATACGCCGGTTTGCCGCTGCTGTATGCGGCGCGCACCATCGGCATGTTTCCGGTTGCAAGAATAATTGCCGTAAGTTTGTGCTTCATCAATTCGTTTGTGCCTTCGAGCGTTGGCAGCGACATGCATGCAATTAAACCTTGCGGCGCACCGGCGCGTACTGCGGCATCGGCAACAACGCGCAATGCTTCTTGCGTGCATTGCACCGCACGCGGGTGCGGACTTGCAACAATCGCGTTGCGTCCTTTTACGGAAATGATTGCTTTGAACATTGCCGTCGAAGTTGGATTGGTCGAAGGAACAAGCGCAGCAACAACGCCCATCGGTTCGGCAATTTCGTACACTGTTTTATTTTCATTCACACGAATAACACCGACGGTTTTTAAATCTTTAATTGATTCCCAGACACGTGCAGTTGCAAATTCGTTTTTCTTTTTTTTGTCTTCCGGTTTTCCAAACCCGGTTTCTTCGTGAGCAAGTCTGCCGAGCCGCTCCGCTTCCGCAAAACCGGCATCTGCCATTGCTTTCACAATAGCATCAACTTTTTCTTGTGAGTAATTGCGAAACGCGAGTTGCGCTTCTTTTGCTTTGGTCAGAAGTTCGCGAACTTCTTGAACGGAGTGGAGGTCGTTATCGAGTTGCATAATGTTGTACTTGTTTTAAATATTTTTATGAAAAATTAAAATAATTTTTCTTGTGAATTTATTTTCTCCAACTTCAAATGTTGATATGCCAGCTTTGTTGCTTCACGTCCGCGCGGTGTGCGGGAAAGAAATCCTTCCTGAATTAAATACGGCTCGTACACTTCTTCGATCGTTCCCGGTTCCTCGCCGACCGCCGCTGCCAGTGTGCTGATGCCGACAGGACCGCCTTCGTATTTTTCAATAATGGCATGAAGAATGCGTTTATCCATTTCGTCGAGACCGTGTTTGTCAACTTCGAGAGCTTTCAACGCGTAATCGGCAACTTCTTTTGTGATCACTCCATTGTGAAGCGAAAGTTTTGGATCGGCTTCAGCAAAATCTCGGCATCGCTTTAATAAACGATTTGCAATTCTCGGTGTGCCTCGTGACCGTTGTGCGATTTCATGTGCACCTTCTTCATCAACTTCAACATTTAAAATTGTTGCCGAACGGATAATGATGTTGAAAAGAATTTCCGGCGTGTAATAATCCAAACGATTGGTAATGCCGAATCGTGCGCGCAATGGCGCAGTGAGAAGTCCGGCGCGCGTTGTTGCACCGACTAATGTAAATTGCGGAAGAGAAATTTGTACGCTGCGTGCACTTGGTCCGGAATCCACCATAATATCCAAACGAAAATCTTCCATTGCTGAATACAAATATTCTTCCACAACTGCATTGAGCCGATGGATCTCGTCAATGAACAACACATCTTTTTCTTCGAGATTGGTCAACAGCCCGGCGAGATCTGCAGGTTTATCGAGCACAGGACCGGAAGTAATTTTAATGTTGCTTCCCATTTCGTTGGCGATAATGTGCGACAGTGTCGTTTTGCCAAGTCCCGGAGGTCCGGTGAGAAGCACATGATCGAGCTGTTCATTTCTTTTTTTTGCAGCGGCAATAAACACTTTAAGATTATCGACAATTTTTTGCTGACCGTAAAATTCCGTGAAGCCGGAAGGGCGCAGTGTGCGATCGAAATCTTTTTCATTTTCGAAACGTTCGGGTGATGTGGTATCAGATGTTCGAGTTTGTTTCATCACTTTCTTTCAATAACATTCCACATTGCTTCTTTCAATTCTTCAAGTCCTTCGCCGGTTGCCGATGAAATGCGGTGCACCGAAATACCTTTTGGAAATTTAACTTTCTTTATTGCTTTGCGCAATTTATCATCAGCAATATCCAATTTTGTTAACGCAACAAGCGAAGGTTTCTTCGGTAGCTTCGGATTGAAAGATTTCAGTTCATTCACCAAAATTTTAAAATCTTCTTTTATCGTTTCGCTTGTACAGTCAATCAAATACACAAGTACCTGTGTGCGCTCGATATGTTTTAAAAATTGAATACCAAGTCCTTTGCCTTCATGCGCGCCTTCAATTAATCCGGGAATATCGGCGACGACAAAACTTTTTCCTTCTTTAAAATATACCATTCCTAATTGCGGAATGAGCGTAGTGAAAGGATAGTCTGCAATTTTTGGTTTCGCTGCGGAAATAGATGCGATGAGCGTTGACTTTCCTGCATTGGGAAAACCGACAAGTCCAACATCAGCGAGAAGTTTTAATTCAAGAGCAAGAGTAAATTCTTGACCGGGCACGCCGGGTGTACAAATGCGTGGAGCTTGGTTCGTCGGTGTGCGGAATTTCCAATTTCCTTTGCCGCCGTAGCCGCCCTTCGCAATAACAAGTTCTTTTCCATGCTCCGTTAAGTCTGCAACAATTTCACCGGTTTCGTGATTGCGAAGAATTGTTCCGCACGGAACTTTAATAATTATATCGTCGGCAGAACGTCCTTCTTTATTCGAACCTTCTCCGGGGTTTCCATTTTTTGCAATAAATTTTCTTTTGTACCGAAAATCGAGTAACGTGTGCAATTGCTTGTCGGCTACAACAATGATATCGCCACCCTTGCCGCCGTTGCCGCCATCCGGTCCGCCTTTGGGAACAAATTTTTCTCGTCGCCAGTGAATAATTCCGGTACCGCCAGTGCCGGATCGTACATAAATTTTTGATGAATCAATAAACATGATGTTTCTTAATGTGCTTGCATTTCAAAATAGGTTTGCAAGAGATTGGTGAACTTAATTGCCTCTTTGGTGAGAGGTTCAACTTCGTTCATAGTAAAAAAATGATCAAGAGCGAGCGATGCATCGTGCCACGTTGGCGCAGCCAATACTGTGCCGAGCGTTGTGGTGTACAACTGATCGCTGCCGCGAAACACAACGTTCATAATTTCACGCTTGTCGGTTCCGTTAATAGTAAATTCTTTTTTTGCAGGTTGCTTCTGTGTAAAGATTTCTTCGCCGGAGTGTGGGAGTGGCGACTTTGGCGCCATTGCACTCGGATGTACTTTTGCTTTATTAATAAGTTGTGTCAGTTCATCGAATGTGAGTTCGCGTTGTTTATCAGCTTCACGTACAATCGAAAGTTCGTTGACAATCGCAGAAATTTCTTTGTCTTCAAAAAAATACATCAATGCACGAATAGGAACTGTTGCATTTCTTTGCGAGCGAATATATCCGATAAATGCGAAGAGCGGTTGAGTTAGATGTGCAAGTTCTGCCGCAGAATGATTGCGTGTTACTTCGGTGTCTATTTTTAGAAGCAGTATTTTTGTAGCGTCTGCGTGTAACTGGGTGATGTTTTTCTGTACGATATGCTTTCCTAAAATCTCAGTGTAATAAGAATAATCTTCGCAGTAGTACATTTTTGCCATCGCTTCAATTGTTGTAACAACTGCGCCGCTTTCGAACAGAAAACTATGCAGCGTCCATTGCGGACGGCAAAGATAATTGAATAAAAAGTGAACGCACTTGTCCAACACAGTTTCAAAGTCTGCGGCTGTGAAAATATAATTGTGAATAAGAAGCGAATCAATTTGATGCTGCAACAAGCGAACATCATGGTGTGCATAATTGAATTTCGCCGACCGTGTTTCGTGTGCGCGTTCCTGCATCAAGAGCCATTCAACATCGGCGCGAAAAAATTGTTTCATGTTCGTCGGAATGTCGGATTCGAGGATCGCCCGCAAGCTAATGCTTTCATCGTTTCCAATTGTGCGAAACCGCGCAGTGCGAGTAAGACGATCTATTTCAGTTTCAAACATATCTGCAGTTAGTGTGGTGTAACAATACTTTTGATACGGTTCATTTCTTTTTGCGCCGCGGCTTTAAATGCAGGATCAACACCGGCTTTTTCAATAATCTGCTGGTACATATTCAACGCCTGTTCGTACTTTCCCATTTTTTCGTACGATTGCCCTGCCATGTAGTACGAGTTCGGTGTCCAATCAATTTTAGTTTTTTTTGTAACAAGATAGGGAACTTTTAGAAATTCCAAAATGGCTTGCTGGTAATCGCCTTTATAATAAAGCGATTCTCCGAGATAATAGCGAATTTCCGATTCGAGTTCTTTATTTGCAGTTTCGAGCATTGCTTGAAGTTGAACAACTGCCTGATCGTAATATCCAAGCCGCTGATAGATGAAGCCAAGATCAATTTTTTTAATTTGAATTGATTCGTCGTTCGGATAGCGCTCGATGAATGTTCGTGTCAACGCAAGCGCACCATCGAACAAACCAACTTCTTTGTATGCTGCAATTAAATTATTCATTGCGTACGGAAGTATGTCCGGCGCTGTGGTTGGTTTATCAACAATGAGGCGATAATACTTTATTGCTTCGTCATAATTTTCTTTGAAGAAAAACATATTGCCGAGTGCGAGATGGACTTTTGGCAGGAGTTCAGATTGCGGATACATGCGCAGCACCAATTGATAATACTTCATCGCGCTATCGGGAAGATTCGTTATTTCAAAAATTTTTCCCGTCCAAAAATAACTGTCGTCAATGAACGCAGTGGAATCGTATAACGCAGGGAATCGCTTCAGCATCGAAAGCGCTTCGTCATAACGCTCCGCACGCACCATCGCCATTGTTTTTTCAAATTCAAATTCTGCAAACGCATTTTTATCTTTGCCGAAATTTTTTGTAAAGTCTGCAATTTTTTGTTCCGCTTCGCGTGTTTTATCAATTCGATAGAGCGATGTAATAATGCGGAGACGTGCGTTGCGCGTTACTGTCTGATCCGCAGAAAGAGAAAGCAATTCATTGTATGCTGCAATTGCTTTGGAATATTTTCCGGTTTCATAATACAGTGCAGCAAGTTCAGAACTATTTGCTACGGTACGTTGTACGGCTTGTGATTGTTCGGTGCAGCGAATTGCCAATTCATTATTTAATTCTTGCTTTGCAAAAAAAGCAAGTCGCAGCCACGCAAGCGAAGCAAGTTCGGTTGCCGGTTGCGACTGAACATATTTTGTATACCATATTTTTGCATTCGTAATATTTTTCGCATCGTCATAGACTTTTGCAAGATTGTATGAAAGAGCTGCAGTGTTGAGCTCGTCATTGCTTACAGTATTCAGCGGTGATTCAGATTCTTTGAGCAATGCGGAATAGAGTGCAATTGCTTTGTTAAACATTCCGGCGCGATGCAGATTAGTTGCAAGCTCATTGCGCGAGTGTTCAGCGCGGTCTGTATAGAAAAATTTTTCCTGCAGCACTTCAAAACTTGCAACGGCATCCGCATAATT
Organism: uncultured Chitinophagaceae bacterium; assembly: GCA_964361075.1. Classification (GTDB taxonomy): domain Bacteria; phylum Bacteroidota; class Ignavibacteria; order UBA10030; family UBA8401; genus CAYHZL01. Next base: position 2,692 of record CAYHZL010000106.1, on the reverse strand, counting down.
TAATTTCTGTGCGAGCGCGATTCCTTTTTCATACAATACATTAGCAGCATTTTTTCCGTTCGGATATGTTCGAAGATAATCCTGAAGAACAACAAGTGCAGTATCAAACGCACCGAGATGAGCGAGTTGAATGCCGAGATTGGCAGCAGCATCTTCCGCTTCAGGCGATGTGGAAAATTTTGTAGCAATTTTTTTGTTTTGCTCAATTGCTTCTTTCGTCAATCCCTTGTGTTGCAACGCATGTGCGTAAACATTCATCACTTTCGGGAGAAATAGTGAAGCGGGATGGTATCGCAAAAAATTACGAGCAACTTCTATAATAGTTGGCGATGTAGCGTTTCTCGTTTGCAATTCGAAAAGACTAAATTCTGCTTCGTCTTTTAAGCGTGTGCTGTGTGTGTGCGAAAGAAATTCTTCAAGCGCTACCACTGCTTTTTTGGCATTGGCTGTATCAAGTGTGGCTTGACGGACCATTGCATGAATTCGTTTGAATGATGCCTGCTCGCGCATCGAAGAATCCACGCTGACTGCTTCTGCTTTGGCGTATTGCACTTCTGCCTGCGTGTAATTTTGCAAAACCGAAAAATACATATCGCCCAAACGCATGGCAAGTTCAGCTTTCGGTTTTTCCAAAATTACATCGCCAATAAGCAATGCCAACTGCTGAATGCTTTGTTCTTGTTCCGGTTTATGAAATTGCTGCAAGAATATTTTTCGTTGCAATGCTGATTCAAAAAAATCGCTCGAAGGATATTTTTGCAGAAGCTCATCATACGTTTCAATTGCCTGCGGGTCTTTTCCCAATACTTCGTAACATTGCGCAAGTCCGAAGAGCGCATCATCAATGTAACGAGAATGAGGATATTTTAAAATGTAGAGCTTATACAGTTCGAGAGCTTTCAACGGCTCTTGCAATTGTACGCGAGTAAGTTCCGCAATGCGAAAAGCAATTCTTTCCACGTCTTCATCACTCGGAGCTATTTCGAGCCACTGCGAAAAATATTGAACGGCAGCAGAATATTCTTTCAGAGAGAGTGAGAATGCGCCGCATTGCAGCACAGCATATTTTTTTTGTTCGCTTGTGCAGTTTTTCTCAAGTGCAGCAGTGTAACTCGCTCGCGCTTTTGAATAATTTTTTTGGAGCCGATACACTTCGCCGAGCTTAAAAAGTGATGAGAGAATAATTTCATTTTTTGTTGTAACGGTAAGAAGCGCTTCGAAAGTTTCAGTCGCTTTTTTCAATTCTTTTTGATCGAAATAAATATTGCCGAGCAGCAAAAGAGTTTGTTCTTTGTTCTCAAGTGTCAGTCGTGTGGAATCTGCGATTATTTTTTTGAGAAGAACAAGAGCGTCAGCAGTTCTGCCGGAATTATTATATAAAGTTGCTAACGCTATCTTTGCTTCGGAGGCGAGTGGAGATTTTTCCTCTGCGATTGTTTTATATAATATCTCTGCCTCGCCGTTGTTGCCGCTTTCTTCAGCAAGTTTGCCGAGTTGCAGCGTTACAATTATTTTTGTCTCTTTATCAGCGCCGGTTTCTGCCGCAATAGTAAATTCTTTTTTTGCGCCGAGAAAATTCTTCTCGCGCAAATAGAATGTACCTAATCGTACGTGGGTTTTTGAAACAAGTTCATTTGTCGGATATTCATCGAGTAAAGCCCGTAACATTTTTTTTGCATTCTCGCCGTCATTTGCTTGTTCGAAATAATTGCTGGCAGCAAAAAGGGCGCGAGGTGCGCGCTGACTTTTCGGATGGAAAATTTTGATTCGCTCAAATGCCGATGCGGCATCAGCAAATTTTTTTTCATCAGCATACATTTCGCCGATATTCCACCACGCATCCGGAGCGAGCGAATGTTCCGCATAGGTGAGTGCAAAACTTTGAAACGCAGCCCGTGCCTCATCACGTTTGCCGAGCGAGCGGTAAATTCTGCCGATATAAAACTTTGCATCCGGTATTTGCGAACTTCCCGGAAAATTGGAAACAAATTGTTTGAATTGTTCCAACGAGAGATCGTAGAGTTTGTCGTTAAAAAGATTAACGGCTAATTTAAAATCGGCATTTTGCTTTGTATCTTGCGCGTGTAATACGGCTGCGCCGAAGAGTAGTGAAAGCAAGAAAATATAAACTGCGGTATTTTTCTTCATGAAGGAATTGGTGTTTCTTGGAACTTTTCATACAAATTATTGTTAAATTCGTTGGTAATCAAATGGTAATCAAATTTTTTCCTCTGTTCTTCATTAATTATTCATAAAGGGTATTATGCTGACTGGATTATTTTATTTAACTCATGTTCTTGGAATGGCAAGCATTATCGGAGCGGGAAGTTATCTTTTGTTTAGGAAGAGCATTGCTGCAGAAGCAAAAAAGAAAGTTGCTTTGTTTCTCATGGGTTGGTCGCACACACAACTACTGACCGGTTTTCTTCTTTTTATGATGAAGTTGAATTCTGTTAATCACACAAAGATTGGAATTAAAATACTTTTTGCTGTTGAAATATCACTTGTTGCCACAATGTTTGTGCGGAAATTGAAAGAAGGGAAAGAGTCGCAGGCATTGCTAATAATTATTCTTTTGTCTTCTATTGCGACGGCACTCATCGCGTTTCTTTGGAAATAATAAACACAGAAATTCAGTTAAGGGCATCTCTAAAAACCTTCAAGGTTTATCTTGACCAAATTTTGTGATGTT
>CAYHZL010000105.1:0-12429 GCA_964361075.1 uncultured Chitinophagaceae bacterium | reverse complement strand
ATTTTGCTTCACGAAGTGATGGCTTAGCCACAATTACCTTGTTTCCTCCGAGCGAGCTCACCTACGTAATTGCTCCCGCTAATTTAATCTGTGGTTATTTTAGCAAGAGGCAATATAAAAAGCAAGTAATATTTTTGTAATAACGAAAAAATAATATTGCTCTATGTTAATAAGACAAATCACGAAGTGATGGTGGCGAAGTCCCGAAGGGATGGCTTCGCCACCATCCCTTCGGGACTTCGCTCAGTTACAAAAAATATTTTCTACCACGCTACGGCGTGGTTAATAAACTGACAACTTGTTGTGTGTAGTGATGTTGCGGATTCGCAAGAATTGATTCGGTAGTATTGCATTCAACAATACAACCGTCATACAACACGGCAATCCGTTCACACAATTGTATCACCGACGCAATATCATGCGAGATAAAGAGAACGGCGGTATTTTTATCGCGTTGAATTGATTTCACAAGCCGGAGAATTTGTATTTGTGTAACAATATCAAGAGAAGATGTCGGCTCATCTAACACCAACAGCGCAGGATGAACAGACAGAGCGCGGGCAAGCGCAACTCGTTGCCGTTCACCGCCGCTTAGTTGATGAGGAAATTTTTCAAGAAGGTCGGGTAAAAGTCCGACATCGTTCAGAAGTGAATGTATAAGCGAATCCATAATCAGAATTGTTTTTTTACGTGCGCGAATTCCTTCCAACAATGAATCTCGAATAGTCATCATGGGATTTAACGATGCAGTATGATCCTGATACAGCAACTGTACTTTTCCGGAAATACTTTTACGATTCTCTGTTGACGGAAAAACATGGCTATCAAGAATAGAAATATTCCCCGAATCTGGCTGAAGTAATCCTGCAATACATCGTGCAAGTGTCGATTTCCCGCTGCCGCTATCACCAATTAATCCGAGACAACTCCCTTCTTCAATTGAAAATGAAATATCTTTTAGAATATTTTGGCGAATATTTTGGCGAATATTTTTTTTCGTCCCCGCAGAAAACGGTCCGTCGTTTTTTTTGAAATTGTAACTGAGATTCTTTACTTCCAATATGGACATCGAACATATCCTGACGTACTTATTTGTTGAAGAAACGGTTCACGAACAGCACACTCCGGCATTGCTTTTACACATCGCGTATAAAATGGGCATCCGATTTCAGAAGTTTGTTGTGCGTGCATACTGTCGTTCAGTGTGGAAAACGATTCAATACTTTTTCCTGCCGACTGATAATACTCCAATACCAATTGCGAATACGGATGTGCCGGAGCTGAAAAATATTCTGCGCTCGTATTCATCTCTATTATATGTCCATCATACAGCACTGCAATACGATCGGCATACCGCTTTGCAAGAGCAAGATCGTGCGTAATAAATAGTACCGACATCCCTTCTTCAGCACTTATCGTGCGAAGCAACTCCATCATTTGAAATTTCAGAGCGCTATCTACCGCACTCGTTGGTTCATCGGCAATAAGTAATTTGGGTTGCGGCGCCAATGCCATTGCTAAAAGAATTCTTTGCAACGTGCCAATACTGAGTTGATGCGGATACATAGTGAGCAATGCGCGATGATTGGAAAGACCAAGCGAAGACAGAAGTGAAATAAATTTTTCTTTGGCGTTTGAAGATTGTAGAAATGCGTGCTGTATTTGTTCTGAGATACGCGCAATGGGATTTAAGGATTGCCCCGGCTCTTGAAAAAGATAGCGTATCTCTGAACGCAGCAGTGAGCGCAACTTTTCGTTTGCAAGAAGAGCAATATCTTCTCCGGAAAATATCACATTGCCTTGCACATACATCGTTGAAAAAGAAAAAAGTTTCGTGAGTGCGCAGGCTAATGTTGTCTTTCCGCTTCCACTTTCTCCGACAATAGAAAAAATTTCACCGCGCTGAATTGAAAATGATATATCGCGTACAATTTTTTTCCGGTGATCGTTGTGAGTTGCTTCTACAGAAAGATGTGCAACGGATAGAATTTCATTCATAAGAAAAATAGTAACTGCTCAGTGTGTTTTTTATATTTCATTAATGGATTCGCCGCGGCGAATCTGACACGTTTTTTGTGTCTGACGTTTTACCTAACAAGATGTCAGACGGTTGGGAAACACCGTCAGACATCATTCCAGTGATTCAGTTTCGATGGCTGAATAGTTGTATTTCGTTTGTTGAACCACATAGGCACATAGAGCACATTCGCCGCGGCGAATGTGACCTAATGTGCCTATGTGGTTTAATCGTCCATGAGAAAATCTACAACTGAGTAGTTACAGAAAAATAGAGTTTTGTTCCCGGTTCAAGTATATAAATTACTTCTACGAATCTCAATACAATTATTGATTTTAGTGCGATTGCTTCATATTTTCTTGTGGGGGATCATATATTGAAAAAGAGAGTAATGATCCTGAAAAGTTTTTTTGTTGGTATGGTATTTTTATTATGCTTCGTCGGATGTTCACCCAAGAACAAAAAAGATCTTGAAATGAACTCTATTGTTATTGGTCTTAGCTGTGATGTGAGTACGTTGAATCCACTCTTTACAACTATTGCTACTGAACAAGAAATTGTTGAGTTGCTTTATCCTTCGTTAATTCGTCCCACTGTTGACACGGCACAAGGCACGCTTGGTTACAGCCCATCATTAGCCCGCTCGTATGAATTTCTAAATAAGAACCGTAACATTCTTTTTCATTTGCGAACCGACGCCCGCTGGTCTGATAGTGTATCTATAACAGCACGAGACGTAAAGTTTTCATTTATGCTGTATGGTAATCCTGCCGTTGGCAGTGTTCATCAAAATACATTACAAGGATTGCGTGCTTCCCACGATGGAACTCCCGACATCGCGCAAAGCATCGACATCATCAACGATTCAACTTTACTTTTCCATTTTGAAAAAGCATACTCAACTCAATTGTTCGATGTTTCTCTCCCAATTTTCCCCGCACATATTTTCGAAAAAATTCCTGCGGCAGAATTGCGCAATAATCCGATGAATAATAATCCGGTTGTCGCAGGACCATTTTTTCTTGCATCGTGGAAACCAATGCAGGAAATAATTCTTCAATCGAATCCAATGTCCGTGTTGCCGTCGCCCGCAGCTATACGCACGCTCGTGTTCCGCATTATTCCTGATTCCCGCATGCAGGTTACACAATTGCAAAAGAATGAAATTGATATGCTGATAGATATTGAAGCGGCTGATGCTGCCGCAACACAAAAGAGTAACGCAGAGATAAATATTTTTTCAATTAAAGGAAGGCGTTATCATTTTATCGGATGGAATAATATTGACCAGCAAGCATATCGAGAATCTCACGGATTGAGTATTCGGACTCATCCTTTATTTGGAACTGTTCGCGTCCGGCAAGCGATGACGCTTGCTATCAATAGAAATGGATTACTGGAGGCACTGCTTTCCGGCTACGGCGAAATTGCAAATGGACCGATTGCCCCTTTTTTTCACTGGGCATACAACGATGCGCTTCAACCACATCCCTTCAATCCGCAAAAAGCGTTACAGTTATTAGAACAAGAAGGATGGACTGATACGGATAATGACGGCGTGTTGGAAAAAAACGAAAAACGGTTTTCGTTCGAACTCTGCATTCCTACCGGCTCGGAATTTTGGTCGAACATCGCAACAATTGTTCAGAAAGAATTACGCGACATTAAAATTAAAGTAAAAATTTCTAAAGTAGAGCGTTCCGTGTATTGGCAAAATTTATTAGAAAAAAAATATGACGCGTGGATTGCAGGATTCGAAGTTCCAATGGAATTACATCTCGAAAAATTTTGGGGCTCCGATTTGAAAAAGAATTCATTCAATATTTTTTCGTACCAAAACAATCGGGTAAATAAAATTGTGAATGCCGCCGCCTATAGTACTGATCAGAACGTAAGCGCCCAATCGTGGAAAGAATTTCAACAAATACTGTACGATGAACAACCGTGCACATTTTTGTTTTGGGAAAATCGTTTGGTCGCAGTCAATAAAAAAATTAAAGGAATTGATGTGAACATTTTGGGCACATTACAAAATTCTTACCGGTGGTCTGTTGTTGCTAACTGAAGTTACGCAAAGTTCAACTTTTATGAGAAAAAGGAACGATTTAAAGAATAATAGAACACGGATAACGCTGATTTTGACAGATTTTCACGGATTTAAATCTGTGTACATCAGTTTAATCTGTGTCATCAGTGGTCTATTTTGTGTTTTGCGTAACATCAGTAACTAATTCATAATAATTATTGCCGCAATCGTCGGAGCTTACGTACATCGATATGGCACAATTCATTCTCAAGCGATTACTTGTTTTGCCGTTCCTTGTGTTTGGAATTACGACGATAGTATTTTTTATCACGCATCTTTTGCCGGGCGACCCTGTTCTCTTTCTTCTTTCGCCCTCGCTTCCTCCCGAATTAGCACACCAACTTCAGCATACATTTGGTTTAGATAAACCTCTCCCCGTGCAGTATCTTTTTTGGCTTCGAGAAATTATTCAAGGAAACTTTGGCGTATCGTTCACGTATCATCGGGAAATTCTATCGGTCATCGGCGATGCTCTTCCTTATACAATCTCGTTAGCGTTCAGTGCTATTATTGTAGAAATAATTTTGGGGATAGTGCTTGCATTGGTTGCCGTACGGTACCATCAAACATGTATCGACCACATACTTTCAATCACAGGTTTAGTAACATACACGCTGCCAACATTTTGGATTGCGTTTATTCTTCTACAGCTTTTTGCGGTTCACTTCACACTATTTCCAACATCACATATTCATTCAGTCAATGCTGAAAGTTTTTCCAGCGTTGATTTTTTTTCTGATTACGTCTACCATTTAATACTTCCTGTTGCAACACTGGCAATTCCCGGAGCGGCAGGCATTGCTCGCTTTCTCCGCACATCGTTACTCAATGTCTTAAATGAAAAATACATTACCGTTGCCCGGTCCATGGGAATCACTGAAAATAAAATTTTCTATTCGTATGCGTTACCGAATGCACTGACGCCGGTTATTACCATTGCCGGACTTGAGTTAGGTGCGCTCATGACAGGTACGCTTATTACGGAAAATATTTTTGCGTTACCAGGTATGGGAAGACTTATTGTTACCGCAATTTTTTCCCGGGACTATCCTCTCATTGTCGGCTGCACAATTATTGCATCGGTAGTTTTTATCTGTGCAAATCTTTGCGCTGATATCATCCATGGTGTAATTGACCCACGAGTAACGAGCGCGCACAATGAGAATGTCTAATATTTTTCGTCTGATATGTATGTGCACGGTTATTGTATTGTACGCTCTCATTTCCTACGCGAATGCCGAACTTATTTTTAATTCTGTTATTTCTTTTGCCGGTTCATTTTTTTTGTTATGTGCACACCCAAGTAAAGCTGCAGTAGTATGGAACACCGGATTGCTTGAATATTGGATTGCAGGAATACTCTGGTTGGCTGCGCCGCTCGCTTCACTGAAATACTTCAACATGCTTACAGTAAAAAGCGACGGCACTTCGAGAAAGATAAGCACATCGATACTGTACATGTTTATTTTTATTGCATTCACAGCCCCTATCGTTACACCTCTCCCGCCTCTTGCACAAGGCGATTTGCACACGACGAGGTTTCTTCCGCCATTAAGCAAAGGAGTTCTTTTCGAAACAACACGAACTCAGTGTACAGCTACCGGTGCCGGTTATCTGAAAAATAAAATTTATTTTGTAAACGAATATCTTTTGCATCGTTCAATATTTTTTTCCACAACGCAAAAAAATGTAGAACATACAAACGTAATGAGAACAGAAACATTCACAAAACAATCATTTGTTGTTTTTATTTTTGGGACGGATGCTGTTGGTCGGGATATCTTCAGCAGAGTAGTGTATGGTTCTCGGTACTCTCTCGGAATCGGATGTCTCGTCGTGTGCATCTCTGTGTTCTTCGGAACTTTAATAGGAATGGTGGCCGGATTTTTTGGCGGCTTCGTTGATAAATTATTTATGCGCTTCGTAGATGTACTGTTATCTATTCCATCCCTCTTTCTCGTGCTCACACTGATGGCAATTATTGGACAGTCTGTTGCGGCAATGATCGTTGTGCTTTCTACTACCGGCTGGATGAGTATTGCACGAATAATTCGCGGCGAGGTGTTGCATCTTCGCCATCGCGAGTTTATTTCCGCATCTCGATTATTGGGAACTTCGCCGCTGCGAATACTTCGCATTCACATTCTTCCCAATATTCTTCCTTTAATAAAAAATGTAAGTATCTTGCAGCTCGGCAGTATTATTCAGGCAGAAGCGTCTCTCAGTTTTCTCGGTCTTGGTATTGTAGCGCCGGAACCAAGCTGGGGAAACATGGTTGCCGAATCTATGAGTTATGCAAGTTCAATGATGTGGTTGGGAATTTTTCCGGGAATAGCATTATCATTGTTAGTTGTAACGGTACACCTTGTTGGTGAACAATAAAAATAAATTTTCTCGCCGCAAGCAGCGAGGTATTTGCTACGTCACCCTGAACTTGTTTCAGGGTCTATAATAATAGATGACGAACCATAATACGACGCAAGCGTCGGAGTGTAAAACCAAAAAAGAAAATAAAAATCTCCGCAGCAAGCTACGGAGTATTTGTCATGCCCGAATGTTTTTATCGGGCATCCACAGAATAGATTCCCGCCAAAAACGTGCGGGAATGACATCACACCGCAAGCGGCGGGGTATTAAACCCAATAGAGAATAATTTTTCTTTGATAGAGAATACTATATGGCTCACATAAATTCGCGATACACTGTTGTAAAAGTGTTAGGGAAAAATACAGCGGGAAGTGTCTTCCTCGTCAAAGATTCTCTCTACAATAATAAATTAATCGCGCTCAAAACAATTCAGCCGTCTCATGTTGATGGTGCTCTATTAAAAAATCTTCGCGAAGAGTTTTTCACACTCAGCCAGTGTAAACATCCCAACATTGCACAGGTTTTCGATTTCGGTAAAATTCATTCGACAGATTTAGTACGGTATCAAGACAATTTTTTCTTCACCCTTGAATACATTGAAGGAAAAGATCTTTTCCAGTTTACTGAAACTCTGGAGTGGGAGACGCTTGCCGAGATTGTATTTCAAATTGCACATGCGCTTGCATACATACACCGGCACGGACTTATTCACTTCGATATTAAGCCGGCGAATATCATTATTACACACGATGTACTGAATGATGAAAATATTCCTCTCGTCAAAATTATAGATTTTGGATTTGCATCATCCCACATTGAATCGCTTGATCAGCCGATACGCGGTTCGCTGGAATACCTCGCACCGGAACTGCTTCGCGGCGATCACTACGATCGCCGCGTTGATTTGTATTCGCTTGGTGTAACACTGTTTGAAATTATTGCGCGGCACACTCCTTTTCACGGCACCTCGGCAACGGAAACGATAAAAAATCATCTTTCGTCTCTCATTCCTTCCGTTACTGCCGTGCGCGAACATACACCGCCGCTTTTTGAAGAACTCATTACATCGCTTCTTCAAAAAAATCCTGCCATGCGTTTTCGGTCGGCAACAGATATTGTAAAACATTTGCATTTAAAATTTTCACGAGAATTATTGTACAGTAACGTACTCGCAAATATTCCGGTGCACAGACTTATCGGAAGAGAAAAAGAAATACAACTTCTTCAAAATTTTCTGATGCAGGGATTAGGTTTTACGACCAGCGAACAACATCATCGCACACAGGCAATTTGCATTACCGGTGAAGCAGGAATCGGAAAAACGCCGCTGCTCAATGAAGTGAAACGCCGTGCACAAATTGATGGTATATTATTTTTTAAAACACAATGTTTCGCGCAAAGTTCGCAGCCATACGAACCGTTTCGTAAAATTCTTCGGGAACAAATTGCCTTTGTAAAATCGCTCGGCACAAAAGGTGAGACATTTCTCCACCTTCACAACGAATTTCTTACTGCTGTATGGGGCGATGATGCAACACAACAAATCAACCATATTGCGCAACTCATAGATAAGCCGGAAATACGACTGCACTTTGTTGATATGTGGTCGAAACTGTTTTGTGAAATTTCATTGCTCGCGCCTTTTGCAGTATGGATTGACAATATAGAAAATGCCGACGAATCTACTCTTGAATTACTCCACTACATGCTGCGCAACTCGTTGGATTTTTCTATTGCATTTTTATTAACAGGTGAATCAGAATCAAATGTAGTACCGTTGCTCAAAGCGTATCATGATATACCATTAGATTTATTGGTCATCGCGCCGCTCGATGAACACGGCATACAGGAATTACTCACTGCGTCTCTTGATCTTGATATAGATCAGATTTCACTTTCACTTGTAAAAAAAATTAACGAACACATTGGCGGTTCACCATATATTATTAAAGAATTTATTGCACAGTATGCGAATATACATCCCGATGAAATTCTTTCTGCAATAGAAGAAGATCTCGATCGTCCCAACGCAAGCGGGAAATTTGCCGATACAATTTCACATCTTTATCAACAAAAAATTTCTCAATTCAAACCGGAAGAATATTTTCTTCTTCGTCTCCTCAGTTGTTTCCGCGCTCCTGCATCAATAAATTTGCTCGAACGTCTTTCACCCTTTTCCGCTGTGCGGTTAAAAAGTTTTCTCTTTTTTTTTGTCAACATCGGCATAGTCAGATCGAGAGAACATGGCAGCCGTTATTTTCTTGCTCAATCGCAATTCCAGCATTTCCTGTACCATTCGCTTGGTGAAGAAAAACAAATGCTTCATGCGTTAATTGCAGAAGCAATAGTACACGATGGTGCAGCGGCAAACGATGAAGCAGAAATTATTGCGTACCATTTTAAATATGCGGGAAAAAACAAAGATGCTTTCACGTATTTCTTACGTGCTGCGGAACGCAAGCGTTCGCTGTACGCTTTACATGAAACTATCACATTGCTGCGCGAGGCATGTGCACTTCTTCCCGCTGAAGAAATTGAGAATACCGTATTTGAAAATCTTGCTGAGTGTTACAGTTTGGCGGGTGATTATAAAAACGCTGTTCAACTATACGAACAACTTCGCTCCGGTTCACATGAAGATATACAACGATACCGATACGCAAAAGAACTTGCTCTCATTTACAATCGCGAAGGACGTCTGGAAGAAGCTATCGCACTTCTTCTTGAAGCATCAACATTCGCGCAGACGGTTGAAGAAAAAATTGATATTGAAGAAGAATTAATCATCATTGATATTTCTCGCGGCAGATACACAGAAGCGTTCGAGCGAAGTCAGCATGCGTTGCAAGTGCATAGCGATTTGAGTAATTCCGTTACGATGACCGCCGTCCTGAATAATCTCGGCATCATTCACTTCTACCAAAACAAATATGACGATGCCGCCGCATGTTTCCAACGTTCAATTACAATTCTGCAACGTGAACAGCAAAAATCGAAACTCATCGCTCCCTATTTAAATTTGGGAAATGTGTGCAGTGCTCAAGAACAATTTTCGGATGCAGCGCAACATTGGCAGCGCGCTCTTTTTCTTTCACAAGAAGTCGGGAATTTACAGCAAGAAGCGCGCGCCTATAACAACATCGGCATCGCGTCGTACAATCAAGGCAAATACGAAGATGCGTCGCGCTATTATGAAAAAGCATACGAAATATTTTCTCGGCTTGGCACTCTTCCCGGCATGGCGCTGTGTTTAACAAACATGGGAGAAGTATTTCTTGCCAATGCTGAATATGAAAAAGCGATTGACTGCTGGGAAAAAGATTTGCGTCTGTATAATTCTCTGCAAGATGAGCACGGGATGATCGAAGTAAATCTTCAACTTGCCGGTGTTCACATCGCGCTCGGAAGTGCGAATGCCATTCAACCTTTTTTGGAAAGTGCAGCGGCATTGCTTTCTCGCAGCGGCATCGCAACGCAACATGCTCTGTTCAATTATGTTGTGGGATGCCGGCTTGTTGCGGAGAATAATTCTCTGCAAGCAAAAGAACATCTCGAAAAAGCGAGAGAGTTATTTGCCACAGCAAAAGATTTTCGCAGCTACTCCCTCGCTTCACTAAAGTTAGCAGAAACAGAATTGGCGCTAAGCAACCATCAAAGCTCTTATAAAATTTTAGATGAGATTCTAAAGTTGAGCACAGAAAAAAATTATGCATTCATCAAGAGTGAAACACTGTTACTTCTTGGCAGTGTCTCCAGCCATGGAATTATTTTCCGTCTTCAGCCGCCTATTCTCTACTACATAGATGCCTTTGAAATAATCGAAACGCAAATAGTTACTGAAACCACGTGGAGAGTATGTTATCACCTCGGAAATGAATTCTTCAACCGGGGCTTATTTGAAAAAGGATTGTTGCACTTTCAGTATGCGAAGCAATCGTTAGAATATATTGCATCAAAAATAAAGAATGATGCGCTCCGTGTGAAATTTTTCAATTCGTACCAACGCGGCGAAATTCTGAAGGAAATACATTCCATTATTGAAAAAATCGAAACGCCCTAATTTTTTCGCAATAGTGTCAATATTTTTTTGTATACTGTACGCCGTTATTTAAATAATTATCGTAACTACTCAGCAGTTTTTCCAAATAGAACACAGATGGCACCGATAGAACGGATTCGAGCTGATAAAAATGTATCTTTCGCTTCATGATATTACAGATAAAATCTGTGTAAACCAGTCTCATCAGTGTCATCAGTGTCATCAGTGTTCTATTAACAAATGACAAATTATCATTATTCATAACTTTTTGAATTCATCTGTTCAACATACGTTCCAATCTTTCATCGTAGGAATCCATTCCTCAAGTGCGCTGCACTCTGAAATTGAATTATTGTGTGCAGATATACCGGGAATCACGCTTTCCACAGTAACAATAAAATCTCTGGTAAAAAAAGCAAGTGCCGATTTGTTCATCTACGAAATAGATGGCAGCATGGAAACACTTCGCAATGAAATCAGTACACTGCAACAGGCAAAACCGGCACTTCCAATTGTTGTCGTTACACATCATCCGGCGTACGATGTTGGTATAGAGTTGTTGCGATTGAAAATTAAGGACTATCTTGTTTTCCCAAAAGATCATCGCAGATTATATGTACTTGTTCAGAACACTTTTCAAGAATGGAAAACACAAATTCAACAGCAACAATTTCTAGAACATAAAACAAGTGTGTACGATTTTAATCAAATTATCGGCAAGTCACCTCAATTGCTCGAAACACTCCGGCTCACACGCAAAGTGATAGCGAGCGATTACATGACGACACTTATTCTTGGCGAAACCGGCACCGGAAAAGAATTATTAGTAAAAGCGATTCATTACAACAGTTCCAATAAAGCACATCCTTTTGTGGAAATTAATTGTTCGGCAATTCCTGAAACGTTATTGGAATCCGAACTCTTCGGATATGAAAAAGGATCTTTTACCGATGCACGTGAACGCAAAATTGGTTTGTTTGAAGTGGCAGACAAAGGAACAATCTTCTTAGATGAAATTGGCGACATCAGTCTTCTCATGCAATCGAAACTGTTAAAAGTGATTGAAGAAAAAACAATGCGACGATTAGGAGGTACAGAAAATATTCCTGTACATGCACGTATTGTTGCTGCAACAAGTAAAAATTTGGAAGAGCTTGTTCGCAAAGGAATGTTCAGACAGGATTTATATTTTCGTCTCCGCATACTTCCATTAGTTTTACCGCCGCTTCGAGATCGTGAAAACGATATTCCGCTCCTTGCCGATTATTTTTTGAATCATTTTAATACAATCCACAGAAAAAACATTACCGGATTTACACCCGAAGCTGTACGACATTTACAACACCATACATGGGATGGAAACGTACGTGAGTTAAAACATGCTGTCGAGTGCGCCGTTGTTCTGTGCGACAAAACCATAATAGATACATCGAATTTTGATTTCAACCACTCTCCAAAAACTTCTGCGTTCTCTTCTGATCAGAAAAATAAACTTACATTTTCGATGCACCTCGAAAAAACAACTCTTTCGGAAATTGAGCAGCAACTTGTTAACGAAGTTCTTCGCTCGGTGCAGGGAAATAAAAGTCAGGCAGCGTCTCTGCTTGGTGTCTCGCGCGCCCGTCTCAGCAGAATTCTAAAACAACCTCCCGTACAAAAAAAATCAAAGAAAAAATAATAGCTGCAACAAAAAAAATGACGCATAGGAACTTGGTCGAAAAGTGAAGAACCTTAAAAACGTCATGCCGAAACGCTCCTATTCGGCATCTAATGAGACTCCGAATAACCCGCCGCGGCGGGCGGGGTAACGTAGTATGAGTAAGTGTAACGTTTCGTTACACATTTTGTAACGTTTCGTTACACTGTTGTAACGTTTCGTTACACTGTTGTAACGTTTCGTTACACTTTTTGTAACGTTTC
>CAYHZL010000104.1:0-12439 GCA_964361075.1 uncultured Chitinophagaceae bacterium | reverse complement strand
TTCCTCGCTCTTATTCCCCCTTGTCCCGAAGGGATGCCCTCGGCAAAAAGGGGGTGAGGCTGTAAGTCCGCCGTCTTTTTGGCGGAGGGATTTTTTGAATCAACAATAACGCTGAGTAGCGCATTCAGTACGCCTTCGGCGAATTTTTTTCAAAGAAAGTAACTCGAAATTTTCAATTTTTAACCTCTTGATTTATTTGAGGTTACAACGAGTTACTTAGGAGTTACAAATATTTTTTATCAATGAATCAATACCAACGCTCGAGTAACTTCGAGCGTTTTTTTTTATCGTTGAAATAGTGTCGCCTTTTTATAATATTTTACTATGAAAGAGTTTAGAATATTTAGTCGAACATTTAAAAGTCTTGAAGTTGCGAAGATGTCAGACACCTTCTTGTTAAAATTTCAACAAATGATAAATAGTTGCATATTTTCTCGGCAAGGTGTCAGACATCTTTTAATTTTTAAGGAACGGCTAATTATAGTACTGTTTCCAATTATTCTCATGGCGCAATCTTCGCCGTTTGTCGAAAAAGCTGCAACAGCCGGATTGCGTACCGCCGCAGGAAATACCGGGGTTGCCATTGCCGATTTTGATAATGATGGGTGGGATGATATTTTTATTTCAAATATTCCATATCCATTTAACGGAAACGACACGACACATTCACTTCTGTTCCGTAACAATCATGACGGCACATTTTCAAATGTTACTAAGCAAGCAGGGTTGTGGGTGTACGGCGGTTATAAAACTTCTCTCTGGGCTGATGTGAATAACGACGGATATCCCGATCTCTTTATGGCTTCTGATGATGGTCAAGGCAGCAGTCATCTTTTTATCAATAAAAAAAATGGAACATTTAAAGATGTTATTGCTACCTGCGGTATTGATTCGACGGCATTAGTTGCAACTGCCACATTTGGAGACTACAACAATGATGGAAAGATTGATCTCTTACTTGCAACCGAAGGTAAAGTAAGCATTATGTTGTATAAAAATATTTCGACGAAAGATGCAATACAATTTTCTGAAGCCAGTCAGCAAAGTTACATTAGCGAATCAATTGTACCGATGCAAGTAACTTTTATTGATTATGACCACGATGGGAGTCAGGATATTTATATCGTGCATGATGGAACAGTGCCGAGTATGTTGTATCGCAACGATAGCAGCGGAACATTTACAGATGTGTCTGCAAAAACCGGATTACGTGATGTTGGAGTTGGCAACAGCATGGGAGTCTATTGGGCAGATTTTGATAGAGACGGATGGGAAGATGTGTATGTAACAAGAATTAAAAAAGGTGGAATGTATCGTCGTCAGCAAGATGGAACATACCAAAACATGGCTGCCGATGTTGGCGCGGAAAAAAATGGTATGTCGTGGGGTCTTGTGTGGGAAGATTTTGACAATGATGGTGATATAGATATGTTTATTGTGAATTCGTACGGATTTGATTTTACAAAAAGTTTCTATTATGAAAATAATAATGGAATATACATTGACAAAGCCGCCGAATACAGCATAGACTATCCGATAGATTTTTACGGTGTGGCGTGTGCCGATTTTAACAATGATGGTTATTTGGATATTTTTGCTCCGGCTACTAATGGAGAAAATAAATATTTAGTGAATACCAAAATTAACAAGGGCAACTGGGTAAAATTTAAATTACATGGTGTTACAATTAACACAATGGCAATTGGTGTGAGAGTGCGGATTGTTGCCGGTAGTCAAACGTATATTCGCAGCGTAACTGCCGGAAATGGATTTATTTCGCAGATGAGCCAAGTGCTGCATTTTGGAATAGGAGCTGCAACTGTAATTGATGAGATAGATATATTTTGGAAAAAAGATTACGTTCAGCGTTTTACAAAATTGGATGTGAATAAAGTGTATTCGCTTACCGAAGGAGGAAATCCGGTAACGAGTGTACATAGCGAACAGGATATGAAATTGCCGTTACAATTTTCACTCGAGCAAAATTATCCGAATCCATTTAACCCGACGACTACTATTCAATTTCAAATCCCCCTCTCCCTTAATCCCTCTCCCAGTGGGAGAGGGGAAGGGGTGAGGGTGTCCTTGAAACTTTTCGATGTGATTGGAAGAGAAGTTGCAACATTGGTGAATACAAATCTTCCTGCGGGCATACATCACTATCAATTTTCAAGCACACATTTTCAATTAGGCAGCGGCGTGTATTTCTATCGGCTTCAAGCAGGAACATATTCAGAAACAAAAAAAATGGTGGTGTTACAATGAACTGTATTGCACGATGGTTTTTCGCTCTATTATTATATGGAGTAACCGGATGTAAGAAAGATGAAGGTTCGGTTTCACCGCCTACGGTAGTGATTGAACCGACATTGCAAAGTATTCAAAGTGTCGTGTTTAATAATTGTTCAACACTTAGTTGCCACGGTGCCGGTAAAGGCGGTCTGACATTGGTTGATGGAAAATCATATAGTCAACTTGTGAATCAACCGAGTGTGAATGATGGTGAACATTCACCGAAATTTTTCCGCGTGAAACCTTTTTCTCCTGATTCAAGTTTTTTATATATTAAAATAACAAACCCGCGCAGTGCGTTGCAAGGAGACCGAATGCCGCAGACAAACTCTCCGCTTTCACAAAATGTAATTGATGCGATTAAACTATGGATTGCACAAGGTGCGAAGAATAATTAAATCCGAGATTGATTATGAAAAAATATTTTTTGTGGCGAAACCATCACGTTGTGATTATTATCGCTTGTCTTCTTTTTTCTTGTACGAAGAAACAATCTACCGAGCCCGATCCGTCGGCGCAAGATGTAACGCTTACTGCACCTCCAACAGGAAAAGGTGTGCAGCTTGTCATTCCTCCATTTACTGTTGCACCGGGAACTGAAATTCAGCGAAATTATTTTTTAACACTGCCAAGTGATTCTGATATCTATATTAACAAAATCCAATTTGCCTATAACGCAGGAAGTCATCATTGCAATGTATTTAAAGCTGATTCGTTGACGAAACCGGAAGGAACATTTGATGAAACATTTCTTTCCATTGATTATAGTAAATGGGATATGTTTGCGGCATCGCAGCAAGCAGATTTTGTTTGGCAGTTGCCTGCCGGCGTTGCCATCAAATTAAAAGCGCGTCAGCAACTTGCCATCCAAACACATTATGTGAATGGCGGATCGCAGCTAACACCGAACGCGCGAGGGAAAGTGTTAATCAATTTTTGGACAATTCCAAAATCTGAAGTAAAAAATAATGCCGGTCTTATTTTTTCAAGCAATGATCGAATTAATCTTCCTCCGCATGATTCGCTGCGTGTACAAAAGCTTGTTGTTATTCCATGGGATCGGATTCCAGCGAAGTCTATTAATATTTTGGCAATGACCGGACATTTTCATAGCAGAGGAAAAGATTTTTGGACGGAACATCGCGAGATCAATCATAAGGAAATTTATCGGAATGTTGCTTGGGATGAACCTCAAATTAAAGTCTATCCCGACAGTGGGTATGTATTGCCTCTCAATCATCACTTAGATTTTTTTACGAGATATTATAATTCGGGAAACGATACAATCCGAATGGGACCGCACGTGATTAATGAAGAGCACTCAAATCTTTTTTTGTTTTTTTATCCCAATACCACAGACGGTAAAGCAATTTACGATATTGATGGAGGATGGTAACCACGGATTTGCTAATGCAGTATCATCTTTACAATAAAAAAACATCAAACAGAGTTTAGTGTTGTAGTGTGGACGCTGCGGGGTTCGAACCTGCGACCTTTCGCGTGTGAGGCGAACGCTCTGAACCAGCTGAGCTAAGCGTCCAAGAAATACTACAATAAAAGCAATTTTTCTCTTTAGTTACAAAAATCCGTGCAAAATATTTTTTATTACTAACGGATTAACTAACGAGTAAACTAACGTGTATCTACCAAAATAAAAATCCCTTCAACTGAGAGACTTCCACATCTTTGCAGTCAAAGGGATTTACTCTTTCGAGTAGAAAATTTTTATTTGTTGTGGAAGTCTCTACTGCAAAGATACAATACAAAAAAAGATTTTCAAAGAAATATTTATCAAACAACAAATAAAAATATTTTAAGCTAAATAATATAAGGTTTTGTGAGGTTTTAAATATTTAGTATTTTTAGTGCATTGAAGAAGAACATAGGTTAATAATTTTAGGTTTTTTTAGGGTCTAAAGTTCAGGTTTATAGGTTAAGTAATGTTAGGTTGTAACCATAGGTTTTAAAAGGTTTCAATCTCAATTTTTCTCAACTTCTTATGTATTTATGGTAGGTTTTAGCAAGTCCTAAAATTAAGAATAATTAATTTCTTCGTATTAAATTTTTATACAAAATTACTGTTTGCGAAGTACTGCTCCCTTTGTTTTCTACATCACCTTAGAATAAATGTTCTTTTTTAGGTTTCCTGTATTACTTTGTTGTTTTCAAAAACGTTTTAAATTTGCGTTATAGGCAATCATTTTATCTGTGTATGCCCTTTGCATCGCATTTCATTTTTTTATTGCACCTGAGCGAAATTTAAAAGCACTACGTTGAATTTTTAAGTGATACCATGCCATGCTTTAGCTTCTGCAAAAGTATATCGGTAATTCTACACCATTGAAAAAAATATTCCGACAATTCAACATTAGAAGCGTTATATATTTCCGTATCAAGTTTTTGCATCAAAAAAAGAATTTCTTCTGTGAGTATCTCTTGTGTGGTCATGTGTTTTTTATCGCATAATTGTTATTTAAAATCGTAACAAAGTATTTGATAAAATTTCCTTCTTTGTTTCCCTTAATCCAATTATCAACTGCTTCATTGATACCGGCTTCTAATACGTCCGTTTCATAGTCTATCTGTAATCGTTGCAGTCTGCCGTTAAGTATTTTTTCTGAAACTTCAATATTGTTTTCTTTTAGGTATGCAGATAGTTTTGAACAAAGAAGAACATTCTTATCCTTATTGATATTGTTCCGTTGCTGTTCTGCTACTCCGGTATTGAGGTGTTCCGTTGCTTCGTGTTCGTCTTCATTTCCTTCAATGTTTGCAATTTGTTTTTCATCTTTTGGGTGTTCTGTTGCTCCATGTTTTAGGTGTCCCGCTACTCCATTACTTTTTAGCTGATAGCTTTCAGGATTTTGATATACTTCGTAGTTTATGATTTTGAACATAGTGCCTAAGTCCGTTTCATACGTTGCAATCATTCCATCGGTTTTTAACTTGTCAATCATTCGTTTGATACGCGAAAGAGGGTATTCCTTCACCGTATTGCTTTCTACATATCGTAAGTCTTCAGAGAGCTTCCGGTAACTTCGTAACCATTGCCCACGTTGGATATTTTTATTGGCAATTCTATACCCTGAGTGTGATGCTTTTCCGATTAAGAGTGAAAAGAAACGAAACAAGTCTCTGTCATTAAATATTTCGTGGTCAAATATATTCCGCGATTGTAATACATAACCATTATCTATTTTCTTCATTTTGATTTTTCCCTTGAATAAAAAAATCGGTTATCGCTTGCCGTTCAAGTTGCAGAAACAAGCGACAACCTTTTTAAGTTGCGTCTGCCCGCAATTATTGCATCGAAAATGCCTTCCGCATTTTATTTTGTTCTTGCATCGGTTCGGCTTTCAGTTCCGTTTCTTTCAGTTTCAACGTATCTGCATCAAACTCAAAAGCACATTCACCGAATTGCCCTTCACGTCCTTTCAATATTTTCAATTCAATATAATTTTGAAATTCATCTTCGTACGGTTTCCACAAAGAAAAAAATAAATCACAGTCGAAGAGTATTTGAGAACTCCCTCTTATATCGGAAGGAATAGGTTTCCTGTCATTCCGTTGTGAGATTGCTTTCGTTAGTACCGATGCAATACAAACAATGCTAATACCGGTATCTTGTGTTAATTGCTTTAGCTTCTTTGAAAGTGCATCAAGTTCCGTTGTTGGATTTCCTTTTGAGGGTAAACCTACTAACTGCAAGTAATCCAGAAACAAAATCCTTATCTTTTTGTTACGTTGAAGTGATTGCAGACGGTTACCAATATTATCGAGCGTGATACTTTTCGTTCGGATATAAAAAGGCAATCCTTTTGTTTCGCTTTGCAATTTTTCTAATCGTTCGCGTTGTTCCGGCAAAGAAATTTGTTTCTTCGCTCCGGCTGTTCTCCGTGCAATTTGTTCCGCTTGCATTTCTAAAGAGAGTAACGCTACCGGAATATTTTTCTTTGCTAAGTGCATTGCCATTTGAGAAATAAGAAACGATTTGCCGATGCCTTGCTCTGCAACTACAACCGTAAACGTGCCTGCATCAATACCGTGAAGCAATCCATCGAGATTATTGAAGCCGGTAGTATATCGCAAAATTTCTCCGCGTTCTTCTGCTTCTAACTGTGCAAGTGCTTTCTTTGTTGCTTCAAACAAATTTACAACATCGCTTTCGCAGTGCTTGTGCTGTGTGTTGCTCAATTCAGAAATTAAACCCTCTACCGATGCCGGTATATCTTCGCCTTCGATAATTTTGGAGTGAGTGCTTTGAATGAGCAAGAGTATTTTTTTTCTTTCTGCTTCCTCTTTCACTTTTTTAATTGCAGTAAAAATGTCTGCAAACTTTTCACTATTATGGAAGTTGTCGGAAATATTTCGTATCAGTAATGCAATACGTTCTACCGCTTCCAACTTTCGTTCACCTCTACCGAGTGAAACAAAATGAAGTTCGTCAATCGTTTTTGATTTGATAAACTCTTGCAAAGCCAATGCAGAAATATTTTGCCGTGTTCCTAAGAGCGATAAAATGCAGTCATATAAAAAAGCATAATCTCTGTTGTGAAAATCTTCCATACTTAAACCATTGTCATACAAAAATGAAACGGCTTTCCCTGATTGCATTGCAAAGCCGATAATAAAACGCTCGTTATCTCCGTTCGTAATCATGAGAAAAGTCTCCCTTGCATTTCTACAATCGTTTTCAATGCAACCTTGTTTTCCGTTTCGCGTGCCTTCTCAATACCAAATTCCGATAACGGTAAAAATATTTGTCGCTCCAATTGATTTTTTTGAAAGTTCAAAATAGTTCCACGTTCAAGAATATGCTTCCGGCTTGTTACAAGTCTTTCTCCATTCTCACAATACACCACAACCCAAGTAAATTTGTACCGTGTCATTAAATCGTGAGAAAAAGCCAAAGCATCAAGTTTGCGGAATACGTGCCGTCTCCGGTCTCGCTCCGTGTTGAATGTGCTTCCATCGGAAGAAAGCCAGCCAATACTCCGAGTGCCTTTGTATTGTTTATCGTCTAAGTGAAGCTTCACTTCACCGCGCTTTGTAATAGAAATTTGTGAGTTGTGCATTGTGTTACCTTTCAAATAGTTTAAAAATAAAACGCCGAACAGTTGAAAGGTTTTGAGATGCAAACTCAAAAGACTGTCCGGCGTTATTAAAATTATTTGTTATTTGCATCTCAATACAACCTTTCTGAGATACAAAAAACAAAAAAACATAGCGTTTCTATGTAGGTAACGATTTCACTTTTTTGGTAAAATCGATTTTACTTCTCTTTTTTTTTCCTTCATCGCTTCGATACTGCTTAAAACTGTTGTTCCAATTGTAAAATTCTAAACCTCTTTCAAAACCATCGTTTGCGATACCCCTTTCCTTAAGCACTGCCAATAGACATCTTCCGTAGTGTTGCTCAAATCCCAATGCTTTTTCATAATGCTTTATAGCTTCCTTAAAAATATTGTTGTCATATTTTGTTCTATCAAACTTTTTAAGTTTTTGTTTTAATTTTTCGTCATCATTTTTAATCTTGTTGTAGGCTTCCTTTGTAAAAACAACATTAGTTTCAAAAGCTTTTAAAATCTGATTATCTCTCGTACTCAACAAATCTTTCCAATATTCATTAACAATAGTCTCAACATTCAATACTTCTTGCAACGTGAAGATTTTCTTTTCAGTCAAATCATTTTTTCTTTTAGTTTTTGATTTTGTCCATAATTTATCAAAAATTATTTGGTCTTTTTTACTCAACGGTTTTCCTTCCTTTGAATTTATAAATGCCGTTACTTCATCTAAACCACTATCGCCATTTAAATTTATATCATATCCACAATGAGTTAATAAATCTTGAATTAATTCTATTTTTCCATATCCATTTTTGTATTTCTCAATAATTTTTTTTATTTGTTTTGTATCCAATTTTAAAAGAAGCAAATATATTGCACCATCGCTACCGTCAAAACTTTTTGCAATTAGCTCTCTTTTTGTTTTTTTTTCTTTTTCTTTTCTTATCATTTTTTATTCCCTTTAAACACTAAAGCCTCGTCTGCAATCTATCCATTGCAAACAAGGCTTTGTGTCCATTGCCGTTAAGGCAACTATATTTCTTTCGTGAAGGATAGTTCACGGTGTAGATTTTTATTTGTAGAGTTTCATTTTATTATCTTATTCGTCTCGAAAAATAATCCGACGTATCTTTTTCGGCATGGAAATTATATTTACTCTTGATAGACGGAATTATGTATTTGCTTTCATAAGAAAATCCGTCTGGCTTCGTTTTGAAGCAAACAATAGTATTTATACTGCTTGGTGCTGAAAGCGTATATGTTTGCCCGCCATACGTTGTTGTGCTACCATAAACAGAATTGCCTATTACTGTGGCTGAACCGTAGGTTGTGGCGGGAATAGAAAAGGAACTTTTTTCTGAATAACTGTTTTCGTTGATAATAATAAAATACGAGTATCCTTTTTGTTCTGATAATTCGGCACAACGCAACAGCGCAAAATCGGATACTCTTTCTATCTTTGTTATATTGTTTCCCCTAAAAGAAACTTTGAAAATATTTTCTGCAATTTGTATATCACTATAACCGCCTTGCACGCCTACCGCTTGGTATGGCGTTTCGCAACCAATAAATATTATTACAAAAACAGATGCAAAAAAGAATATTGTTTTCATAAATACCTCATCAATAAAAAGAAAGAATATTGTTGTCCGATTTTATTTCGTTAAAGTTTTATGAAGGTTTTCAATAACAATGTGTTGCAAAAAATAAAAAAAAATTTGTGGCTTGTGAGTTTTTCTGTGTTTGCCTTTTGTTTTACTGCATACCCCCATGTTCAATCTTTAAGCAATGCAAAAATCAATGTATTAATCTTCACAGCCATGTTTTTCATAATTTATCTTTCCAATCGTTTTCTCGATTATCGAAATAATCATTGCTAAAATAATTGATTTGTATTATGTATGACTTCGTATCTTCAGAAGGTAACTCATCAATTGAAAATACTACATGTGTTTTACTAAAACTCCATGCCAATTCTTTAACTCTAATGTTATTGCCATTATTGAAATAATTTTGACTGCCTTCGTGTTCAATATCATGTTTGTGAGAATAAATACCATATTTTTGCACAAGTAACTTTGATACATCATTGAATATTTTATTAGCATCGGTTAATGAAAAGGAGGTATAATAAAGTTTACTGCCGTCCTTATCAACGCCCTGAGAAGAACAAAACCTAATATTGATACTCCCCAATCCATTTTTTAAAAATGTACATGATATAAAAACATCATTATTTGCTATTACATCTTCATAGGTGATTATTGTTTTATCTTTTGAAATTTCAAAAGGCACATTTAATTTCTTCTTTACCGAGTTGATATTATCTTTCCAATTAAGTTTTTGAATTCCATTTACTATACCATAATTGGTGATATACTTTTCAACAGAACCATATTCAATTATATTTTCATCATACATCCAATCTTTCAAATTTAATAATTCAAATACCGCTCTTCGATTATACCAACCCCGAGATTTAATTTTTTTGTTGTAAATTTGTAAGTGTACCGAATTAAAATCATATTCATATAATTTTAATTTACTTCCTAATATTAGGCTAATTCTTTTTCCGATAATTTGTTTTTCTCTGTCTGTAAAATAACATCCACCATAATATGTGCCTAAAAATACATCTTCAAATCTTTGAAAAGATATTGAGTAATAAAAATTATTGAAATATGTTGAATGGGTTTCAAAAATCGGAAAAGTTTTTTGTCTATCCATCTTACTATCGTTTTCATTTGCCTCATTTAAAGAAACAATCGTTTGGGTAAATGTATTTTCAAAAAAATCTTTATCATTCAGCCATTTCAATTTACCCAGATATAATTTTCCATCTTTCCAAATTAATAAAGTATCGTAATCTGTCTTCTTCATTTTGGTTTTATAGTTTATACTCTGGTCTATCAAATCAAGATATTTATTAATTAAATCTATTCTTATTTTTTTATAGTCAATGCTATCTTCTTGTGCTTTACAAAGAGAAAAAAATACAACACTCAAAATGATTACTTTAAGGGGTAAGAATTTTATTTTCATAAAATCTCCAGATATGTAAAATTTTAAACTATTGAAACAAGTAACGGTATGGAATATCTTTTGCCATGTATGCCCCCTAAAAAATTTTGTAGCTTTGGGATTTGAAATTAAGGCATACCATTATTTTTATTGATACCCCGCCCCCGACACAATTCATAAGAGCAAAGCATCTGTAACCATACTGTAAAACCTTCACAATCATTTAACTCTGTAATCTGTTTACTTCGTTATGCGATTGCTCAGGTTGAAGGTGAGAATATACCTGAGTAGTTTTTACGTCCGAGTGCCCTGTGTTGTTATTCAAATAAATCTGCATGTGTTCCGGTACGAGTTAAAACAAGTTCCGTATCAGTCAACAAATAAATCAATAGCCAGTCCGGCTGTAGATGGCACTCAAAATAATCTTTATAGTTACCAGAAAGTTTATGATTGCGAAAACGTTCCGGTAAATGTTTTTGTTCTGCTAAAATGTTTATGGCATCAAATAATTTTTCAACATCATAGCCGCGTTTAACAATTCGTTTGTAGTCCTTTTTGAATTGTGATGTTCTGCTTAGTAGTAACACGGTCAACTTTCTAAATCTTTACGTAACGCTGAGACACTTGAAAATTTTTTTCCTTTCCCTTTTCGCGTCTCTGCAATTGTTTTTAGTGTCGTTTCGTTTGGCAGTCGTAGTTCAAAAGGAATACCTCTGAAAAGTTTTACATTTCTGTAAAACGCCGTTATCGCTTCGGTAGCATTTAAACCAATTTGATTAAAAATATTTTCAACTTCGTTTTTTAGTTCCGGTTCTATACGCGCTCTTACCATTGCTGTTTTTGCCATGTGCCATTTTCCTTTGTGTTGTTATTTCTAATGTAGCACTTGTGTGGCACAATATCAACACAATCAATTCATCAAAATCTGTATTCTGTTTACTTCGTTGTGCAATTGCTCAGGCTGTAGGTGAGAATATACCTGAGTAGTTTTTACGTCCGAGTGCCCAAGTAATTCTTTCACCGCGTAAATAGAAACTCCGTCCTGCACTAACCACGAAGCAAATGTATGCCTTAAAGAATGAAAATGCAATCTATCTTCACGGAATTTGCACTCGTACACATACCATTTGAATTTATGCGAAAGCCATTCTCCCATTATCGGTTTATCGTTCAACGTGAACACAAATTCTGAGAGACTTTTGTTTGCTTTGGCTTTCAGAATATACAACGCCGTATCATTCAACGGAACAATCCTTTTCTTACCATTCTTTGTATTGAATGTTGGTGAAGATTGCACGGTAATTGTCTTACGAGGAAGGTCAACATCGCTCCAATGCAGGTTCACAATTTCACCGCGCCGTAACCCTGTGAGAGTAGCAAATACAACAATTTCTTTCAGCCAGCCTTCTTTAATCGTATTAATTAATATTTGAAAATCTGCTTTGCTAAAAAATATCGGTGATGCTTCCGGCACGGAAACAAGTTTCTGTTTTGAGAATGGGTTGCTTTGTAATAAGCCCCAACGTAAAGCCGTATTGAGTGAAGCCCTAATTGTTCGTAGGTCTATATTCACCGTAATCGGCGACATAGTTTTTAAGCGTTCAGTTTTAAATATATCAAAGTGCTTTGGTGTAATTGAAGCAAGCGGAATATTACCAATTGTGGTGAGTAGTTTATTGAGTGAGTAAGAATAAAACTCTACGGTTCTTGTTGAAAAGTTGCCCCTTGCATATAAAAGAAAATCGGTGATGAAGGTAGAAAGAAAAACTTGTTTTACACGTTGAGATTGTCCAACTTTGAACGTTTGAAGGAATTTCAAAGCATTGGTTTTAAGTCTGCACCGTGTAGAGTTGCGTTTCGTTTTACCGTCATCACCGACAAAATACAAATACCATATACCGTTTTTGTCTTTCGAGAGAAACATAGTAAAGCCTCATTTCTGAGGCAGATACTAACGAGTTTACTCACGAGTAAGGGAAGTTTTGCAGTTTTATTGAGTAAAGAACCTGCGACCTTTCGCGTGTGAGGCGAACGCTCTGAACCAGCTGAGCTAAGCG
>CAYHZL010000103.1:0-12485 GCA_964361075.1 uncultured Chitinophagaceae bacterium | reverse complement strand
TATCAAAAGTCATATTCCAACTGAAGCATAACATTTCAAGGGGGAATTAGAGCGCGGAAATCCCCTGACAAGGTCATCCCTTCGGGACTTGAAAAGGGGGTTAGGGGGATTTCTTGTGATATAATAATTCTCTATTTCTGTCGCTGTAAATTATTGCGTAGCAATTGTGCAGACAGATAATTTGGCGCCAAGCGAATGGATTGGTCAATGTAGATTAAAGCTTGGTGTATGTCGCCTTTGTTTGCATACGCCGCAGAGAGACCATAGTAGATGGTTGCTTGTATCAATGAAGAAGAGTGTTCGTTGTCTGCTAATTGTTTTGCTCTGTTGAGATGAACAATTGCTTCGTCAATTTTTCCGGCATTAACATCAACAAGCCCAAGATCAATGTGTGTAAAAAGATAGTCGGGCTTGCGCTGAATTGATGCTTCATAGTATTGAGAGGCATGCTCTAGATCGCCAATCTCTTTGTACGCAACACCTGTTAAATAGTACGGATAAAAATTATCCGGGTAATCTTCGATCAATGAAGCATACGTTGTTAATGCACTTTGATATTGATGCAATTGCTGGAATCGAAGCGCTGACTTATAGCAGCCTTCAGTAAGTGATGTTTTTACTGTGTAGACATCTAAAGCAATTTGTTTTAAGATACTATCAGCAGAGGGAGTCATCACGAATATCTGCGGTGTATAATTCTGGAATGGCCACTGTTTTGTTAATTGCCGGATGGAAATATCTCCGTATGCCAAATCAAGCCATGGTATACTCAAACTGTCCACATCAAATGGAAGTAAATAATTTGATGTGATTGCATTTGGAGAAATAAGTTTTAGCTTGATAATTTTTTTTACAAACAATAAAGCGATTTCATAATATCCCCATGCATTCGGATGAAGATGTTCGCGAAAAAGTGTATCGTCGGGGATACCGGTTGATGCGGCAAGAGAAGCAAAAAGTGAATCAGAAGAAATAATTGCAATTCCATGATGGTGTGCAACCCTCTTGGTGATTTCGTTAATTCTACTTGGAGCTCTAAATTTTAACAAATCTTCATCTCGGGCACGTGTTAAAAAATATTTTGCTTCGGAAAGATTTTTTTGTGCAAGATAGATTTTACCGATCCAAAAATTTAAAAATGCGTTTGTTGTATCAAGTGTATACAGTTGTTGTGCACGGTGTAAAGCCGAAACGTAATCACTTCTGTCATAGTCTTCTTTAATTGATGTAAATTGTGTGTGATAGGGTAGTAGCTGAGATGACGTATCATACACAAAAGGCGGGAACAAAAGATTCGATGAAACATCGCTGAGAATAATTGGCACATTGTGTTTTGCAAAAAGCGAAACGATATCGCTTAAATTAGATTCAAAAAGATTAAAAATACGTTCCGCTGGTTCTGAATTGAGATGCACTGAATTACTTTGAGAAACCTGTTTCATCAGATTTTTTTCTGATGTTGGATTGATGCTTGAAGGTGTCAACAAATACCGATCGATTAATTGTATTATCCGTACATCTTGAAGTTCGTATTTCCATGAAATTGTTGTTCGAAATTTTTTTTGTATCCATGAAGCTCCAACTCCTTCAGGTCCGTAAAATTCGTTGTGTCCCGTATAAACGAGTACAAGATCTGGATTGTACTCGATAATTTTTTTTGACAAGTCGAGAATCACATTACTATTGATTGCTGCTGCACCTAAATTTATCACCTCAAATTCTTTTTCGGGGTATAGGTGACGAAGCTGTTTACGGATGAGAGAAGGAATATTTGTAGTCAATTGATACGGTGTTCCCAGCATCGATGATTCACCCAAACACACAATACGGAACACGTTTGCTGTTTTATGTTTACGAAACATAGTTGGTTTCAAACCGGGAATGATGGGCGAACCGGATGGAAAATATTTTTTTAAGTAATTGCGGTTTACTTCATAGACATCGCGTCCATCAGATTGTACTTTTCGTATAAACGGATTATCGAGTGCTGGTACAAACAGGCGCAACAGCATTTCAGAGAATGTTATCAAGGCAAGAAACAAAAAAACAGTAGTCAAGCCAAAGAGAAATTTCTTTTTTGATGGTATCATGGATGTTAATCAGCAAAATGTCTAAAAAAATATTTTCTCGTCAAATTTAGAAATTCCATACACGAGGTGCAAGGAATTGCAACAAAACTCAATAACTGATGTTACGCAAAATGTGTTTTTATCGCAAATGATGCCATGACTTATCTAGTAAATGTGTGGCGCCGAAAGTGCCATTTAACAGCATATCAATCCGCAAAAGTCATTCGCCGCGGCGAATCATTAAAAAAATTTTGTTTTGTGTAACATCAGTCAATAATATTTTTATCATTTCATTGAACACGAAAATTCGTACATTTCACATGAAATTAATTTTTACCACTGATCTTACAAGTTATGCAGAATATCAATAGCAGAATCTTCCTCCTCCTCTTTTCATTTTTTTTTCCTCTTACTTTATTATATACACAAGAGGAATACAAAAGTACATCCTACGTTGCCAAGGCAGGAAGTATATTTATTAGCGAACGCGAGTTCGTACATCGTTTTGAACTGCTTCCCGGACTTAATAGACAGCGACGTTCCCAACTTGAAACTGCTAAAGCAGAATTTCTTTATACCATGATCGCAGAAAAGTTACTTGTGCAAGAAGCTATCGCAAGAAATCTTGACCGAGATACTCTTGTGCAGCAGTCGTTGTATACGATTCGGAAAAAGTTATCAAGAGATGAATTATACCGCACTGAAATCAGTCAAAAAGTTAAAATATCAGATGTAGAAATTATTCGCGGAATGACACGCGCACAAATTCTTCCCTTTACTGCGTATCTTTTTTTTAAGAATAAAGATGACGCAACTTTCGTTCGTCATCAAATGAAAAAACCAACTGATTTCGAAACATTAAACGTGGACTCATCATTGCATGCCATCCGTGATACAGCAACTGTGATCTGGGGTGATGCAGAACCTGCTCTTGAAGAGGCACTGTACAGACTTAAGGAAAGAGAAATATCTTCTGTCATCAAAGCTGGACCAGGTTATTACATCATAAAAATAATAAAGATACAAAGCAATCCGCAGTTTTCATCATTGCAACCAAATATACTTCGTGATCGCGTAGTTGAGATTATCCGATTGCGCAAAGAGCGTGAACGTCTTGATGAATATGTGAATGAGGTGCTCAGAGATAAAATAGGTTATTCGATACCTCGCACATTTATTGTGTTCGCAAAAAAATTAAAAGAAGTGTACGTTCTGCAAGGGGTAGAGAGCAACGGATTATTTACTTCCGAAATTATGAAAGAAGTTCGAAACCGTTGTCATGATTTTATAAATGATAGCCTTAGCGTTGTTGGAAATTCGTACTGGACAGTTGGAAACGTGATTGATAAGTTGACGAATAAATATGTCCGAGTTGCAAAAGAAGATAGTGCTAATATTTTAAATATCCTTAACACGCAAGTTCAGGAACTAGTACAACAAGAACTTCTTGAAGAAGAATCTCTTCGGTGTGGAATGGATCGGGTACCTGCGGTGAAAGAAAAATTGGAAATGTGGCGCGAAGCAATGCTTGCTTCTCAAATGAAAGATATCATCAGGCGTAACACTGCTGTAACTGATGCAGAGATTTTTTCATTTATGAAGAGCACAGAATCAAATGTTGAAGTTCCACAAGTTCAAATACGCCAGTTAATTACTTCATCACTCAATAATGTGAAAGCGGCATTAGCAGCAATACAACAAGGACTTTCGTTTGAAAAAGCGGTACGTGAGTGGTCAGTTGATACGTTGACAAGACAAAATGGAGGTATAACAGAATATTTTCCGATTACTGAACATTCTCCAATCGGTGAATTAGCATGGAAGATGAATGTTGGACAGATGTATGGTCCCATCTCTATTGGAAATAAATATATACTTTTTGAAGTTCTTGATAAAAAAGAAAAAGCAGATATAAGAGACACAACATTCACTGTTCAATTTGAAAATGCTAAATCACGATTACTAACATTAAAATTTAAGCAAACGATGAATTTGTTTCTTGCGCAAACGGGAGAAGATCGAGGATTTTCAATTTATGGAGACAGACTTAAAAATATTAAAGTAACTCCAATTCCAATGATGACCTATCGGATACTTGGATTTGGTGGAAAAATTATCGAAGTGCCATTTGTTGATCCGCAATTGGATTGGTTAAATGTTGATCTACCAAAAACAAAAATAATTCCGTGATGTTAGCTGCTGAGACATCTGAGAAATTATTTTTTATTGTCATTCCGAACGAAGCGAGATTCCTCGTCGCTTCGCTCCCCGGAATGACATTGATTTTGGATTTTTCAAATGTTTCTTACTGTTATTTTTTTGAAATTTTCGTTAGCAACTCAATTGCCGGTAAATAATCGGGTTTGAGTTGTAGAAGGAGAAGTAATTGGTTTCGCGCCAACTCATTATTTCCTGCACGATACTGCGCAAAAGCCAACAAATACCCGTTCTGCAATTTTTCGTTAACGCTTTGGTTAAATATTGTCATTGCCTCATAATAAGAAACTGCTTCGAGAGGTTTGTTTTGATTGAGTGCAATGTCGCCAAGTGCTCGGTACGCAAGAATTGTTTTTTCGATTGCAAGTGAAGAAGTTAAAACATTTTTTACTTTTTCAAGTTTTCCCATTTCAAGATAGATGTGCGCCAATTGTAAATACGGTTGGACATCATCTGGTATTTGATTAATGATAGTTTCAAATTCTTTAGCTGCATTTTCTTTTTCCCCACGCTGCAGATAATAGTTAGCGGTTTGCTTGTGACCATCTAACCAATTCCAGTCTCCGCGTACAACATTTTCTATAATATTTCCTAACGCATCTTCCGGCTTGATAGATGATACTACCGGCACGGTCAATTGTTTGAATGGCCATGATGCAGTAAGAATTTCAGTTTTTCGTTTGGCAAGTCGTTCATCAAATTCTGTTACATGGCGTTGCTGCCACAGTTCATTTTCGTCCACCGGCACGGCGTTATTCCATTCCTCGTTTGTCGCAAATAAGTGATGTTGTCTCATCACTCGTGCATATTCCTTCGCCATCAAAAAATATCCCCATGCGTTTGGGTGAAGATGTTCAACGATGAGTTCGTTTCCAATAAGTGAATCGCGTGAATTTTCTTTGAAGAGTTGTTCGATATCCACGAAGAATTCATTTTCTCTTGTACAATTTTGGCGCAGCATATCATTCAGATCCGAACTTGCTCGAAAGCGAAGCTGATCATCATCGCGTGCTTTTACAAATTCTTTCAATGCTTCGGCAGGATTGTTTTTCTTTTCATAACATTTCCCTAAAAAATAATGGACATCTGCACGTAACGTATCGAAAGAGAGCAGAGTACGGAACACTACAAGTGCGGAATCAATATTTTCAGCATTCAGTAAGCTAACGCCTTTTTCAAAATTTGCATGATAGAGTTCTTTGGTATTTGCTGATGAGCCTGGATATTCGCCAGAGATGAATGGACGCTGTCCGCGCAAATTTGATACTTGAGATGAAATCATTATCGGTATCTTATGATCGTTACAGATATTTTGTATTTCGTGCAGGTTCTCTTTAAAAATTGAAAGTGCATCATAATATGTTGGACTGGCATACGGAATATATTTCCCGCGGGAAAGCCGTTCCATCATTGTTCCTCTTCCTTCCGCAGGTGCGGGAGCGCTAAAGATAGATGCAATGTTGGAAACAGTATTCCGTAGTAACTGGAATGTTCGTACATGTACCAAACGCAAGTATGCCTTTGCAATCCACCGAGAAGCCCCGAGTGTTTCTCGTGATGCAATTCCAAGAGCCCCGTAGAATTCGTTATGTCCATCATAGACAATTAATAAATCCGGTTCATAGTCCACCAATTCGCGTGCGATATCAACAGCGGTGTAACTGTTCGTAGCGGTCATTCCTAAATTGATAATTTCACATTTCTTATTAGGAAATTGTTTTTGCAAACGGTCTCGCAAGAAAGAAGAAAAAGCGGCGTTGTACCAATATGGATATCCAACTGTTGTTGATGCACCTAAACAAAAAATGCGATATGTATCTTTAGATTTGGTCGTTAAAAAATTTTCTGGAGATGTAATAGGACTGAATTCTACTTGAGAAAAATAGCGATACTTAATGTCAGGATTCATGGTATAGTAGGTTTTGCCATGAATGTTCTCTGTTGTAAAAAGCGAAAGATTAGGACCGTAGTTAAATAATCGAAGGCATAATTCCAATAAAAGAAGAATAATTATTGGAGTAATTATCGTGAAAATTATAAAAAGTCGTTTTTTGTTTTTCGAAAAATTGTGGTTAGCAGCAGTCTTTTTTTTCAATGTGTCCTTCGTTTCAAGTTGTTTTCTAAAGATAGTGGAATTTTAGTAACATTCAAAATTTGCAATAAAATACAGGATTCATTACATTTCAGGGTAAAATAATCCAAGATGAGCGTTTGTAGAATTTTCTTTGTTCATGAAAGCCCTTCCAAAAAAATAAATCGTAAATAAATTCATGCTAATTTTTTGATCTAAAATTTAAATTATGATTTCACAAAACCAAGGTTCAAAATCAAAAGTTATGGATTGGGTTACAGATGCAGTCTTCTATCAAATATTTCCTGATAGATTTGAAAACGGTGATACAAAAAATGACCCGCCGAATGTTGAACAATGGGGCAATGTGCCGAAGTCGAATAATTTTTTCGGCGGAGACTTGCAAGGCATTGTAAACAAGCTGCCTTATCTTAAAGACCTTGGCATTAATACAATGTATCTCAATCCTATTTTTGCCGCATCAACCAACCACAAATACAACGCTTCCGATTATTTAAAAATTGATTCTGCATTTGGAACCAATGAATTGTTCAAAACATTTGTTCAGAAATGTCATCGCAGTAATATTCGTATTGTCATTGATGGTGTCTTTAATCATGTCGGAACAGCGCATTGGGCATTTGCTGATGTAAAAGAAAAAGGGGTTGACTCAAAATATTTTTCATGGTTCAATATTTTTTCATTACCGGTTAGTTCTCCTTCAAAACCAAATTATGAATGTTGGTGGGGATATGGTTCGTTGCCGAAGTTGATGGCGCAGAATCCTGAAGTGAAGACGTATTTATTTGAAGTGGCAAAATATTGGACGGAATTGGGTATTGATGGTTGGAGGTTAGACGTGCCGAACGAAGTGCCGCATAATTTTTGGAAAGAATGGTGTTCACTCGTAAAGTCTATCAATCCGGATTGTTACATTGTTGGCGAATTGTGGGAAGATGCAAGTCCGTGGCTGCGCGGTGATGAGTTTGATGCGACGATGAATTATAAATTTCGAGATGCCTGTGTAAAGTTTTTTACGCAGGACAAAACAACACCATCGCAGTTTGATGCTGACCTTGCACGCACACGCGCGTTATATCCTGCCGAAGCAAACTTTGCAATGCAGAATCTTTTAGGAAGTCACGACACGGAACGGTATTTCACCCTATGCAAAAAAACTTTGTGGCGAATGAAACTTTCAGTCTTTTTTCAAATGACGTACGTTGGTGCGCCAATGGTGTACTACGGCGATGAAATAGGAATGGAAGGTGGAAAAGATCCCGACTGCAGAAGAACGATGATATGGGATGAAAGGAAATGGAATAAAGAACTGCATTTATTCTACAAGCAATTAATTCATCTTCGAAATTCATCCGAAGTGTTGCGCCGTGGTGAATTTCGAATTGTGCAAACTGATGATGAACATGAAACGCTGATTTATGAACGCTCATTGAAAAATCAGTCTGCGTATATCATTCTCAGTAAAAATAAAAGAACGCGTAATATAACATTGCCATTATCCGCCACACCAAAACAGATGAGAGACGGAGTAACTAAAGAACAACTCTCATTTACCGGCGATAAAGTTATTTTACAAGTAAAAGCACACAGTGGTCGTTTACTCTTTGTAAATTATTAAAGGAAAAATTTTTATGAAAATATTTTTTGTATTGGCGTTGAATCTTTTATTTAGCATTACGGTTTTTGCACAAGATAGTGTTACTGTAACGTTTCGCTACAATGCTTCTTCAAGTCCTCAATTGTTTCTTGTTGGTGAATTTAATAAGTGGGATAATACTGCGACTCCAATGCAATTTATTGGAGGGAATATTTGGACAAAGAATTTTACACTTGCAATTGGAGGGAATCCAAATCCTCCTTCTGTTGGAGTTCCGGGTGCATGGCAATACAAATTTTTTTATACTGGAGCGCAATCATGGCCGAATGACCCGCTGAATCACCACGAAAATCCGAAAGACAATAATAATACGTTTATCATTACGAAAGATCCGACCATTTTATATGTTCTCCCAAATCAACGTCAGCCGATTGTTACAACAAATCTTCCGACAATCACTTCGTACATTTATCCAAAAAACGGGACAACAATTGATACATCAAAAATACTGTTGAAGATGGATGGTATTTCAATTACCGGTTTGGGAAAATATTACGACGCAGCAACGAAACAACTTGCTTATACGGTGCTAACACCTCTTGCAAATGGAAAACATACTATTGTGCTGACTGCTGGTTCAAGTGCGGGCGGAATAAATTCGGACACGGTTAATTTTACGACACAGGCAGGATTTGTGCAGATCACTACACAAGGTGGATATGCAACGAGAAATAAATTTCGATCGTTGCGAGGAATTGTGAATGATACTTCCATTCATATCATAAAAATTGTTCGCAATGGTTTCGATACAACATTTGCAAATGCAGTCAACGGCACTTACACAGTTGCTGATACATTGACGGAAGGGAAAAATATTTTTGTTGCTGTTGCCGATACGAATGGAACGAAAATTATTTCAGATTCAGTAACATTTACTTATGTTGTCGATCATTCGCCGTTTGCGCAGGCAACTGTTGCTTCTGCTTCAGGTAATCAATTGACGCTGAGCGCATCCGGAAGTAAGCATCCTGATGGCAAGTCAATGCAATATAAATGGATTGATGATCCAACGATGCCTCTCGGATTGAATGGACGTAGTGGAGAGACCGTTGGGATTACAAAACCAACTGTGCGCGGAGAATATTATTTCACACTTGTTGCATCGGATACTGCTGGACGTGCAGATACAACACGATCGTATTTTATGATCAAAGATGATGGAACATATCAGAATCCGACCATTGCCAGTAATCCGGAGTGGGCAAAACGTGCGCGTGTCTATTTTCTCTTTCCGAAATCATTTACACAATCCGGAACGATTAATGGCGCGGCACAAAGATTACAATACATCAAAGACCTTGGCTTCAATGTAATTTGGATGATGCCGGTGATGAAAAATGCGTATCCAATTGATCAGCATTACGGTCCTGGTTATAATATTGTTGATTTCTATAATGTTGCGCCGGAGTACGGAACGAATCAGGATTTTAAAAATTTTATATCGCAGGCACATACGCTTGGAATAAAAGTTATTCTCGATGTAACACCAAATCATACCAGCCGATTTCATCCTTGGTCGCAAGATGCACATTTGTTCAAACAAAATTCCCGTTACTGGACATGGTACGAGCACACCAATATTCCTCACAATTCAAATGGACTCGGACAATCGTTCGATGCGGACGGTTTCAATTATTACAGCGGGTTCAGCGAACAATTACTGAATTATAACTGGACCGATATTGATGCACGTGCTGAAATGATCAATGCATACAAATATTGGATTAAAGATTTTGGTCTCGATGGTTATCGCTTTGATGTGTACTGGGGACCACATCGTAGATACGGCGAACAATATATGGGCAAGCCATTACGTGATGCACTCAAGCATATCAAACCGGATATTTTTTTACTTGGTGAAGATGACGGAACCGGTTCTGGTACAGAAACAATTTATGCGGATTATACCAGCGGCGGCATCAATGGCGGACTTGATGCGGCGTATGATTTTAAATTGTATTTCAATCAAATACGTAGTTTTGGTTTTACACCGGGTGCAATAGATAATCTTAACAACGATATCATCAACGCAGGCTTTTATCCCGGACCGAATTCGTTATATATGCGTTTCATGGAATCACAAGATGAAGATCGCATTGCGTACTTTTATTCAGGCAATAATTCTCTTGGCGCGACGGAAACATTTAAGCGGACAATGCCGATGGCAACGGCAATTTTTTCTGCGCCCGGTTTTCCGATGATATGGAATGGACAGGAAGTCGGATTTGGTTACGGAATTTCAGGTGCGAAGGAAGACCGAGCTCGAAGTACAATCAACTGGAATTTTGATGGCAAGACGTTACTCATTCCGCATTACCAACGGCTCGCGTGGATTCGCGGAACGTATCGTGCTTTTGCTACACAAAACTTTGCGCGAATCGCAACTGGTAACGACGGCATGTATGGAATTGTCCGTTCGTTCGACAATGAAAATGGTATCTCTTTGTGCAATATGAATTCTACTTCGACGAAGGCAACGCTGACAATAGTGGGAAGCGGCAGCTCGCAAAATGTTTTATTCAGTAAAGGAGTTATCAATGGAAAACCATATTTCATGAACGATGTATACAATGATACATCGTATATTATTTCCTTCGCAAGCGGTTCAGCAACATTCGACGTAACACTTCCCGGATATGGTTCTGCAGTATTTATACTTTCGGACAGTGTAAGGAAACTTATCGTTCCTACAATTACCGCTATTGTAGATCGAAATTCATCTGCACAAAATATTCCAACTGAATATTCACTGTCGCAAAATTATCCCAATCCGTTTAACCCTTCAACAGTGATCAGTTATCAGTTATCAGTGAACAGTTATGTAACGTTAAAAGTGTACGATGTGATTGGAAGAGAAGTGGCAACGCTCGTCAATGAACGGCAAGAAGCAGGAACATATCAAACAACGTTCAACGCAAAGGGATTATCTAGCGGATTATATTTCTATCAGTTAAAAGCGGGAAATTTTGTTGAGATTAAAAAAATGTTGTTAACGAAATAATAGTGGACCATCAATTCTAAAAATAGTGAGGTAGCCATGAAAAAGATTCTCATCGTTTCTTTCACAGTACTGTTTTTTGTGCCATTCTTGTACGGACAAACAAGCGGTAACCAATATCATCGTTCTGCAGTAATGGATGGAAACAATATTAAAACTGTGATTGGTAATTGGGGTGTAATAGGTCAGCCTGGTGATAAAGGACCTCGCAGTGCATGGTTGTATCCAACAAATGGTTATATCGGAGACGAAAGTATTTTACTTGGACTTGAATTGCCAATTAAAGATTATAACAATGACGGCAAACCTGATACTGTTCATTCCGTCATCACTTGTCCTGTTAATAGACCCACGCTAAGGAGAGATGAAGACCCTAATACTGGAAAATCATGGACGTTCGAACCAGTTGACAGCTTTTTTAATCCAGCAAATTCAAGTATTGCGATGAGCAATAATCCATCTTCATGGCCTGCTTCGTGGAACGGACAATGGAACGGCTTGTATGGAATGGGAAAGAAAGTTGGTGATCTTGAAACGTACTTTCAAATAAATGACCAGAATGACGAACGATTTAATATTACCAAGAACAATATTTTTGGTGTTGCGTATCATCCCGATACTCTGAATTTAAGCCGAACAGGACACGGCATTCGTGTTGATGTGAGATATCTTCAATTCAATCATCCCCTGTTTCGTGATGTGATGTTTAAAGTGTACGATATTAAAAATGAAAGCTCATTCAAATATAGTAGAATTGTTTTTGGCGATTTAGTGGGAACATATATTGGAGTTTCCGAAACAGGTGATGGTGGAACGAATGAGTGGAATGATGATTATTCCATTCTTTACAAAAAAGAAAATGTTATTATTTCAGGAGACTTTAAGCATTGCGGACCCTCACGTAATCCATTGTGGCGCGGACCTGTTGGTATGTTTGGTTCAACATTTGTTGATGCATTAAGTAGCGACTCAATTGCAAGTTATTATTATTTCGAACCTGCAAACAATTTTACAATGGGAGATGATGAATTTTTATGGAGCAAATTAAAACCGGGTTATTATAGGCAAGGAAATAATATCATAAATGATACTGCTGTTGCGGGTTCAGACGGAGATTATACATTCGGAACAAATTATTTTTCATTAGAATCGGGACAGGTGAAACGAATAGCATCATTGCTGGCGTATGGATATACATCAAACGAAATATTTCAAAAAGTGAAATTAGCAAAGGTGTTGTATAATAATAATTTTGATCTCGCCAAAATCGGAACTCATATTCAATTAACAAATCTTTCTTCTCACGCAACAGTAAATGGAAATTATCAAATTTTATGGCAGTCAGAAAAAATAATAAGCACTGTTGATATTTATTTTAGTCCTGATGCTGGTCAAACGTGGCTGCCGATAATAAAAGATCTTGCAAACAACCAATCGTATATCTGGAATTCC
>CAYHZL010000102.1:0-12521 GCA_964361075.1 uncultured Chitinophagaceae bacterium | reverse complement strand
TTGCGATTGCTGTTCATCAGGATGTTTAAATTTGAAGTCAGGAAAGAAATGGAAAAACTCGTCCATGTTTTTTCCTTTTTTCACTTTCGTTGTTACGATAATGGAAACAACCGGCGGTGTCGCTTCTTTCGCCACAGTAACAAACGCATCGTTTGCTGTTTTTAAATCCAAATTTGTTGATAACGGTGCACGATCCGCACCAAGCTTTATAGATTTTGATTGTGCGTCGCTTAATGCAATGCCGTTGAAATTAGAAACGAGCGTTACACCAAAAATAATTCCAATGGTGATAAAAAATAATGCTGCGATAACTGTTCTTTTCATAAAAATATTACCTCCAAAAAATGTTTATTGATTTAAGACTGCTGAAAAATTTGTAACTCCTAAGTAACTCAAAATCGTGAGTTACTCTGTTTGAAAAAAGTGCGCGTCTTTGGCGTACTGAACGCGCTACTCAACATGTTTTTAATATATACTGAATTAAAGAATAAATCCCGAATAACGTCATGCCCGAATGTTTTTATCGGGCATCCATTTCTTTGTTCATCGTGGATTCCCGCCTAAAACATGTCCCGAAGGGATCACTTTGTGACGGGAATGACGACGTATTCTATAGCACGCTGAGCAGTTACAAAAATTTAATACAATGTCTGATATCGGTTTGCAGCTTGGCGAAGAAGCGGATTTAGAGAAGCACAAAACTGTCAACCTACCACAACAGTCTATTTGAAACACTACGCTTGATACTACTATGGAACCCGCTTTTTTGCCAAGGTGCTGTTATGCGTGGTTTTTTATTTTTTTGTCAGTTTGTAACTGCCATTACTTTCGTCTTTTGTTACAGAATATCCGTTCTTAAGTTCCAGTATCCAACCGTCTCCGCTTATATTTTTATTCTCAATTTTTATAGGAATGGTTACTGAAATTTTGTCCCAACTAGAACTCATTAATGCTCCATTTTCAACTGTAAGTATACCCCAGTTATCACTTACTCTTATGTTTGGATAAACTGTTCCTTTGTCTTCAATAGGCATAATATTTCTTGGGTCAAATGATACATTCATTTGCTCAAATATAATTTCAAAATGAGGTTGTTCAATAAATTTACTTTTGTATTCTGCAATTAGCTTTTTTGTTTTTTCGTCTCTTGCTTTTTCTTCTGAAATAATTATTTCTCCGTTGTATTGATTTAAAACTGAATCAGTCGTTTTCTTTATATCATTTGGTAGTGATAAGTCAAATGCCTTTATAAAATAGTCGGTCAAGTTTGTTTTAATTGTTGTTTCGCTGTTCCATCCTTTTTTTGTATTCACAAGTAAATAACCGTAGATAGGAATTGTTTGATAAGCAAATGAACGAACAAATGTAGGGTTGCTCAAAAAGGCATTTATGCTTTGCACAAAGTGTTCTGTAGATTGTTTTTTATTTCTTCCGCTAATTACCGAACCTGTATATTCAGCAAGCCCTTCATTAAGTTCTAATAAATTTTCGGTTGTGTCTGCTCCGGGATAAAGCATATAACGATATTTTCTAAAAATCAAAGCATTGGCAAGATGCGTTTTCATTTCAAATTCATTTGTCGTTTGTATAGCTTTTTTTAATACTTCTAATTCTAAACGCAGATAAATTCTTCCGTCCTTTTGGTCGAGGTGATTATTTTGAGTGTTGAACAGTTGAAAACCTAATGAAGGTTGAGCAACGTGAAATAACTCGTGAGCAAGTAAATTTATTCTCTCCTGTGTATTGGCTGGTAATGGAAGCATAATCATAGCCCAACGTCTGCCGTTCCAATTGATAGCTGTGTTTGCAATGTTAATTTCGTTTGGTAAAATTCCAGAATAAATTTTACGAACTTGCTTGAGAATGCCAGCAGTGTCAGAAAAGTTTGCAAATAGTTGTCTTGTATTAGGATTGACTAAAAGGATTGGTCCATATAAATCCTTCGCCCATATTTGTTGATGTCTCTTTGCCTCAATTTTTATTTCATTGAAATAGGTCGCAATACTCTCCTCAAAGGTTGAAACTTTCTGTCCAAACGATGATTGAATGAACATAAAAAGCAATGTCGTAATGTAAAGTTTTTTTATCATATCAGTGTCTTTTAAAAATTACGCATATCTTCTTCGTTTCAGAATAGGATCCTACCAACTTCTATAACAGCGTCAACGATTTCAAAGTTCTCACACCCTCAATATGGTATTGCATATACGATTGAAGAAGCGAAAGTATTTCTTCTTTTATCAGCGATGAAAGAAGCAGAGACGAGGCTTTTTCTATTGGCGATGAGTATAGAAACTGCAACGATCGCACCGCACCCATTGTTACTTTCACACCGCCCGCGTGCTGTTCTTTACCGCATGATGCACAAACATTTTTTCCATTGGTTAACAGCAAATGCACATACGGAATACGTTCATCCTTACCGATCTGTTTTTCACAATGCGAACACTGTTCAAGAGAAAGACCAACACCGAAAAGTTGCAGCATCTTTATTTGAAATGCAAACATCACAGCAAGAATATTTTTTTGAGCGCGGTCAATTGAAAGCAGAGTAGCGGCAACTAATTGAAACATTGTTTCATTTTCTTCCTCATCGTGCATCACCATATTCACCAGCTCAATCACTGCTAACCCAACTGTAATTTTTTCTCCATCAGAAAACAAATGATGAAACGGCGTCTGCAGTTCACTTTTCGAAAGCAAATGCAGTTCGCGATTCTCTTTTTTGTATAACACAACATGCGAATGTGTCATTGGCTCGAGCGATGCACCAAATTTATTTTTTGCCGCGCGCGCACCTTTCGCCAACACTTTTATTTTCCCAAACTTGCGTGTGTAGAGCGTTACAATTTTACTTGTATCTCTGAATTTCATTGTGCGCAACACAATCGCTTCAGTCGAAACAATCACAGGATGCTCGCTATTGAATGAACAAACGGCGGACGCAGAATTCCTTTTTCTGTGATGATGGCTGAAATAAATTCATTGGGCGTAACATCAAATGCCGGTGAAAATACTTTCACGCCGCTCGGTGCGGTTTGTTTTCCAAAACCATTCACCACTTCATCAGCACTTCGTTCTTCAATCGGAATTTCTTTTCCGTTTTGCAATGAACTATCAATTGTTGAAGTTGGTGCAGCAATGTAAAAAGGAACTCCATGTTTTTGTGCAATCACAGCCAGATTGTATGTACCGATTTTGTTTGCGGTATCGCCGTTCGCTGCAATTCTATCCGCGCCAACTATGACCAAATCAATTTTATTTTTCTGCATCACAAATGCAGCGGTGTTGTCGCAAATAAGTGTAACATCAACACCGGCTTTTTGCAATTCCCACACGGTGAGCCGCGCGCCTTGTAACAGCGGACGGGTTTCATCTGCAAAAACACGAATATTTTTCTTTTGTTCGTGCGCTGTGGTGATTACAGCTTGCGCAGTTCCAATGCCGCCGGTTGCCAATGCACCGGTGTTGCAATGCGTAATAATTGTTGCGTTCATCGGCACAAGTTCCGCACCGTGATTACCGATTGCCAGACACATTACCTCATCTTCCACGTGAAGAGCCAATGCTTCATGTTTCAATTTTTCAAAGAGCGTTGCAGTGTCATTGTCTTTATTTTGACGAAGCACTGTGCGCATTCGTTCCAATGCCCAGAATAAATTTTTTGCTGTCGGACGAGTGCGTGCGATCAATGCTGCCGAGTTTTCAAATGATTGAAAAAATTTTTCTTTCGATGAAGAAATATTTTTTTGCGTGCCTAATACAATCCCGTACGCTGCCGCAACACCAAGCGCCGGCGCACCTCGTACTTTTAATTTAATGATTGCATCAGCTAGAACGTCTAATGAATCAGTTTCGATGTAGAGTTCTTCCGTGGGAAGTTTTGTCTGATCAATCAACCGAACTGTATTGCCAAGCCACTCGATGCTTTTTATTCTGTGCATAGTTTCTTTCTAAAATAACTCATGTTACGCAAAAGAGAAAAAAACTAATCGTCATTCCCGCATGTTTTTAGCGGGAATCTATAAAATGGATGCCCGATTAAAGCATTCGGGCATGACGTCCTTACTTTATTAGGCATTATTTTGCTGTGCGTAACATCAGTAAAATAACAAAGACAGAACACAGAGTGAATCTGCATTCTGTCTTGTGCTCTTCATAAACTACCGTTACTTTTCAAATCGCGACAATTCGTGGAAATCTATAAACCTATTTCGAATCCGCAAGTGCGACAAATCTGCAATACCATTCACAGAAAACTTTTCGCAGCAGAAAGATGCCATTGCGCTGCCGTGGATAACAGCTTTTTTCAAATTGTCATCGGATAGATCGTCGGTCTTTGCCAGCCAGCCGACAAATCCGCCGGCGAATGTATCACCGGCGCCGGTCGGATCGTAAATATCTTCTAATGGATATGCAGGCGCAGAGAAGACAGTTTCTTTCGTAATTAATAGTGCGCCGTGTTCACCTTTTTTAATGATAATATTTTTTGGTCCCATCTGCATAATAATTTTTGCCGCGCGCAGCAGATTTGGTTCTTTACTTAGCAACCGTGCTTCTGAATCATTAATGATCAACACATCAAGCCGTGCAATTGTTTTGATGAGTTCATCGCGCTTGATATCAATCCATAAATTCATCGTATCGCCCACCACAAATTTCG
Organism: uncultured Chitinophagaceae bacterium; assembly: GCA_964361075.1. GTDB lineage: Bacteria > Bacteroidota > Ignavibacteria > UBA10030 > UBA8401 > CAYHZL01. The sequence continues at coordinate 7,858 of CAYHZL010000102.1, read as the reverse complement.
GTTTCTCAATTTGATCGAGCACTTTGCGTTGCAACACAGGATCGATATTTCCTAAGCAGACATATTTACTTTTTTTATACGCATCAGGAATCTTCGGATCGAAATGTTCAAACACATTCAAATGTGTGAAGAGCGTATCGCGCATATTGAGATCGTAATGATACTTTCCGCCCCATCGAAATGTTTTTCCATCCGCAACGGTCTCAATTCCTTCGATGTCAATGCTGTGGTCATTAAATAAATCAATCGCCGATTTCGGAAAATCTCCGCCAACAACTCCTACCATGCGGACTGGTGTCGTAAAATAACTTGCCGCGAGAGAAATGTACGTTGCCGATCCTCCCAACGCATCATCTGCTTTGCCGAATGGTGTTTCGATTGTATCTAATGCTATGGAACCAACAACTAAAAGACTCACTGATGTACTCCTTTTGAGATAAAATAAATAATCAAATAATAATTTCAGAAAACTCTGCGGCTTTTTTATTGCCAACAATGTATTCGTGAACAATATTCAATGCGCGAATTTGTCCGGGCCACACAAGTAATTCCTTCGCACGTTCCAATGTGCACCATTCAAACCGGTAATGTTCTTCCGAAAGTGCCGGTGTGGCATCAAACAACACTTCGGCAACAAAGACCGGTGCGTGATGCACTATATCTTTTCGTGCATCCAAAAATGTATTGAGATATGGAAGATTCCAAAATCTCAACGGCTTCAATCCAGTTTCTTCTTTTAATTCACGAAGCGCTGCCGCAAGCGCTGTTTCATTCTGTTCACGTTCAATTCCGCCGCTCACAATTTGCCAAATATCAGGATAAATTTTTTCCGACAGCGAACGGCGAAGCAACAAATAGTGCGTATCGTTTGTTTCGGTGCGGGCAAAAACACAGACTTCAACTATGTCGCACACTATTTGTGACATTCATTTAATAAATTTTTCAAATCGCAATCTTATTTCTGCGGTTTCAATATAAACAGATTGAGTGTTGTATTCAATGATGAATTATCTGGCAATCTATACAAAAGGAATTTGCTTAAAACACAAACGCCCGATCTCATTTCTGAACTCGGGCATTGTGGTATTTACTGTTTACTGTTCACTGCTTACTGATTACTGTTTTTATCTCACCAGCACTAACTTCTTCGCTTCAGTAAACGGATGCTGGCGATCATTATCTTTTACTGCTACGATGCGATAGAAATAAATGCCGCTCGCAAGTGTTGAAGCATCGAACTGTACTTCATACCGTCCGGCATTTTTGTATTCGTTTACGAGCGTTGTAACTTCTCTGCCAAGTGCATCGTACACTTTCAATATAACATTACCAGCTTGCGGCAATGCATAATTGATTGTTGTCGTTGGGTTGAACGGATTGGGATAGTTCGATGCTAAGGCAAATTCTGTTGGAAGTTGGTTTGCGATGATTTCCTGTTTAGCTTGTTTCCTCAATTGTTCTCCATCGTCAGGCGCTATGATCTGAAGATACGTGACCCCACTGGTCTGAGATGCAGTATCCTGACGGGTTTGAACCTGAACGAAGGTGCCTGTAGGCACAACAACCTCTCCACTATCTTGGACAACTTCGGCAGAACCTAATTTTGAATGATTGGCTTTCCATAGACCTAAGAGGTTTTCAAGCGTGAAGTTCTTTTTTCGTGTAGTAACAGAATCTTTACCTACAAGTAATGAAAATATCTCCAAACCGCGCTGTGGAATCAATAACGCTTGAGATAGTTGTAAGTCAAACACCCATACCTTGTATTTTGTGGTTGCAGATTGCGTTTGAGCCTGTAACTTCAGGAAATCCTTTTCCAACGGACCTAACTCACCCAGCGGTGCAAACTTAGCATCCGTAGTTTCCTCGATGTGAAAACAAACCGTGCCCTTCAATCCTTCAATTCCTAAAGTTCCTAAGTTGATATTAATTTCCCGAGCATATTCAGCGGTATTATTTGTTGCACTATTGCCCTTAGCAAATTTACCGGATGGCGGCGGTAGTGGCGGTGGTACTCCACCGTTTGTTTTTTGTGACGCACTTAATGAAAATATTGGTGACGATGTTCCACTCCATCCTACAACTGCATCACTACCTGATGTAGAAGATTGATATACATCTCCTTGCGCTAAAGAAGAATTTTGTGCAGAAGTAGCAAGTGTTGTTTGCGCATTCCATGTTCCATTGATCTTATTTGCAACAACAACTTTTGGATAACTTCCACCCCAAGAATCGCTTGCTTCCTCTTGCCAAACAACCGAGACATCCGGATTATTAAATCCCGCGCCACCAGGAGTTTGGTAACAATTAACCGTTGGGGTTCTTCCTGCTTGACCGTAAGTTCCCCAGTTAAAAATTGTTGTAACAAAATTAGGATTTTCAGAATTAATACTACTTACCGGATGACGCACAAAAATAGGGCGGTAGCTTCCAAATACCACATCTTGTGCCTGCCAAGCTATAATAGGACGATAACTATAATCATGATCAACTCCCTCACGTATTGCTATGCTCGGATTGGATATATTGCTTAAAGGACGACCATTGGCTCCAGTTGTTGAAACCATTTGTCTTGTTGAAAAACTTATTGGAGTCGTTCCATATTCTATGCGTTTATGATAGATTGCATTGCCCTCCTGATAGGCTATGTTCTGGTAACATATCGTTGGATTAAGGGAGGATGAAGAAGTTTCGCTTACTTTACCGACTTGATAACCACCACCACTAGGACTAACATAAAAGAAATAAAGCCCCGGATCGCTTGTTGTATAACCTCCTGCCTGAACTACTACAGTTAATTGAAGTCCGTAAACAGAACTATTCTGTTTTGATACTTGAATTGTAGGTTTTAGATCGCTACTAGCAAGAAATGTATTGCCTGTCGCTTGATTAAGAAACTCCCAACCATTTGTAATCTTTTTCTTAATTATCATTGCTCGGTGAGTAGCATCTAGAACACATTCGTACGCGATAAAAACAGTTCCACTTCCATCAACATCTATAGCAGGATTTAACCACTGGTAGTTTTGTGGATATGTGGTAGAGACTTTTTCCTCTGCACCCCAGGTTGTTCCGTTATCTGTTGAGCGTGTATACCAGATATCACCAGCACTGCAATACACAAGATGGGTTGTTCCCCATTTCACTATCTTTCGCTGGCTGTTGGAAGAAAGCGCAGCGGTGGAGTTGGAGGCTAAATGTGCTTTGTATGTTGCGGTTACTGTTGCATTGGAGTTTGTAAACACTACTGCTTTTTGGTCGTACCCGCTTGGATTGCTGCCGACTTGGGATAATTGGGCATTAGTCGCAGACCAATTAAGGAATGAACCAGACACACCATTAATATTCGAATGTATCAATGGTGCACGAACGGAGTAGATTGGTTTTGCTGGATCAAAGGTTGGATTCTCACCCAAAAACACTCCTTTATGATTTGAATATGTTCCACTTGAAAGTATAAACGGATATGGTTTTGCTAAATGATCCGCATTCATTCCACGGTTGCGATACACTAGTTGGCTCCCCACATTTACTTGTTCATCAATAAGCCATGGGTCTTTAAAATATACATCTCCACCTTCTAAATTATCAATCAAAACATTCTTTATAGTAATTGTGTTCTCGGTTTGTATAAATTTTGAAGTAAGATCAACTGTTTGCGATGTAATACCAAAAGGATGATGATTAACAACATCGGAAAGGGAATTCCAATCGTGATATTTTTGTGTTGTTCCGGATTTAAAGTTTTGGTCTGATTGAATCGTTTGATTTGAACCGATGGGCCAGAGAAAATCTTTTTCGCTAAACAAGGCAAAACTTCCGTTGCGAAGTTTGCCGAATTGCCCGAATGACACATTGCTCGCATCAATCTGCTTAACGTGAACAGTTTTGTACGGGTCTTCAAAAAATAGATACGGCGCACTTGAAGATGTCAGATAATCTGTATCAAAAACTCTACCACTTCGCACAACAGTATTATATCCTGAACTTAATGTGCCTTGTGTTAGGTACACATTGCCATCAACCACACAGCTTGTGATATCCAAGACAGCGTTGTTGCTGACAGTAACAGATCCAGTTAAACGAACTCCATTGAGATATGTGTTTGTCGTCAGAGTTTGGTTATTATAATTTTGAACTGGTAATGCTTTAATGATTGTTTCATAAATACTTGCTTTGCCGAAACCGCATTTTTCATTATATGTTCCACCGGGTCCGTACGTACTATTTAAAGTTTTTGCGCTTGTGGTAAGATGAGTATAGAAATTTGTTCCTGTATTAGTTGAAAATTTTTGATAATACAAAGCAGCCAAACCTGCAACATGTGGTGCTGCTGCAGATGTACCGCCAAACGGATTCCTTGATTCTCCATTGGGTCCTTTCCATAAACCATTAAGTCCAACATACGTATCCACATTTGAAGTTGCTGTAATCGTTGGTGTATTTTGCCACACACCATCCATCAATGCTTTTCCTTGCGAACTATAATCCGCAAGCACCAAGGGTTGATCGGCATGATATGCAGCCACACTAATAACACCGGGAAAAGCACGATGACCAAAAACATGATGAGGTCCGGTATTTGAAATATTATTATCAGGAAACGAATACCCTGGGATGATGAATGTATATTCAAGATCTGTTTGCGGTGTTACGGTGTAACTTTTTATTTTAATTGTGTAAGTTATTGGAAGATTGGAAGTGTTTGAAATAGTTAATTTCTCTTTTGGATTAACATGATCAGCCTGTCTCGTTGTTCCACCCACCCCAACGGGAGTCACTCCATCAAACGCGTATATATCCAAATCTGTAGAGGGCAATTCCCATTTTGTTGACCACTGAAGATAAATATTTATTTCATTTTTTGCCGGTACATTGACCAAAATACTGGTTGAATTATCGTTAAATTTTAAGTAATAATTTGCATCAAATGTTGCAACTCCATTATAAAGATCCTTTTGATCGTTTCCGGTGGCAGCAACGTATGTATTACCGGCTGTGATGAAGTCATAAATAGCCAAACCCAGCGGGGTTTGATTTGAAAAAAACGAACCATCGTAATTAGGGATGTCATCAACAATAACACGGCAACCATCAGTTGCAAGTTCATTAATTTTATTTGCCATAACATTGGGAGCTGTCTCGTCTAAAACCAAGCCGGCGAAATATAAGGACGCATTCGGAGCTAAATCATGAATTATTTCCATCATTCCAGTTCCTTCATTAGCGTTTGCAGTCCCTTCATTCCCTGTACGCACTGATACAAATGGCAATTCTCCTGCATTTTTTACTGCCGTTCTAGAAGAAGCACCATCACTGATTGTGCCCACTTTCACACCATTGCCAGTAAGTCCAAATCTTGTGTAGGTTATATCTGCTTCCAATTGTCCATATCCTGGAGTAATAATTTCTGTAGTAGGAGCCTTCCAATACAATCCTTTGCTCAACGAACCTATATATACAATAGAATGAACCTCGGAAAGAGTAATAATATTCTCAGGCTTTATCCAACAATAAATCTCTGCCGGAAATGTCGGTCCTTGTTCGGTAACATTGTATATCCTTCCTCCTAATTCTTCAATCTTAGATTTCACCATAGGTAAGTCAGAATTCTTCCCAAACATTAACTTCACCGAAATATTCACTTGTCCAGAAGGATTTATCTGCAATCCGGATTCGAAATCCGTCGCTTGAATTATTTCGGTTTTTTGTTTTCCTTTATTAGTATAATCTTTTATTTTTTTAATGCCGGAAAAAACTTCGGAACTGATTTTTCGTTCTTCGTCCGTCAACATGTTTTTTTCTTGTTCTATTTTTGCAATATGTTCTTTTATTTTCCGTTCTTGTTCCTGATTTGTCTGAGCAAAACTGAATTGCATCCACGCGATGCAAAGAACAGGTAACAGGAGCCATAGACTATTTCTATAATGCGTACGCATATTAAAATCTCCTAATTTGTGTTTTTATTGTTTGGTTGATTATATTACGTGTGTGCAAATAGAAAGGCGTACGACTGTACGAATGTACAGACGTACACAAAGGGTACCAACCTCTACCTGACTATTTGCGTTTACCGCGGCGGGATGTTAATGGCATCCCGTCGCTTATTTTACAGTAAAATTTTTCTCCTTTATTTTCGTTTTCCCATCACCACAATTGCCTTTTCTCCAACATGTCCGACCGCTATAACCAAGTTGTTTTTAATTGTGACCGAGTAAAATGAACCATTAACGGCTGGTAGTTCATTTCCCATATAGTTTTTCCATGTTGAACCATTGTAGTGTAAGAACGCTCCAAACGCACCCACAACAACAATATCATTTTTATTATTAGCCCGAATTATATTTGTGTAATAAGTTGTCAACCCCATGTGAAAACCTTTCCACGCTCTATCGGAATCAAGAGAGGATTTCATAAACATTCCGTCTCCAACAATGTAGTATTTTTCGTTTGTTTCAAACCATACTCCACTTAAACTCCATGGAAGACCACTGTCTGCAATTGCTGTGGTTATTGTATTGTTTATTTGCAACAGTTTTTTCCCTACATCTAAAAATTTGTTTGAAGCCACGGCAAGAATTTGCTGTTCGCCGGTTTTGGAATCTCTTGATCCCCAAATGTCTTGTATGTCAAGTGTTGTCCCGCTTTCAATTTTTTTCCAACTGATACCATTGTAGTGAACAATGCTCCCCCCGAGTCCAACAAAATACATATCAGAAGATTTACTCCCCCATGCTTTTGAAACGGAAATATTCTCAAGACCAGCCATTGATCGCAAGTCAAATATATTCCAATTCTGTCCATCACCATGTATTGGTAAACTTCCAACTAACCAAACATCTGTTGTCGAGAATGATAGAGTTCCTTCAAGCGGTGGGGTAATTAAGTTACTTCTAAAATTCATGGAAATTCGTTTCAAACTCCATTGTTTGCCGTTCCAATAGGCAGCATTATAAATCGGGTAAATAAATTTTTTATTTGAATCTAATAAATATATTGAACCTACTGCCCATGCACATGTATCATTAATTATAGTTACATCATTCAATTGCGAGGCAGCATCACCGAGCGTGTTAATTGTCCAAACAAATTCGTGGCTGGTGGTATCAATTACAGGTGGTGGTGGCGGCGGGTCAACAATACCTTTTTTGCAATCAGAGTTTGTAAAAAGAAAAATCATTAATAGGGCGAATAAAAATATTTTTGTCATTGCAACTTCCTTTTCATTTGTAAATCTAAAACTTTCACAATTTTAACAGAATACCTTCGGAATGAGGATGGTGTGAACAAGATGATCTTTTTTCTCACCTTCCAAAATCAACACAAAATAAGCATTTTTGCCATTCACAGGTAGCGCAACATCATTCAGTACTCATTTTTCTCGCTTCAGTACTAAATTTTCTGCGTTCAGTACTTGCTCAGTCTGGTTCAGTACTGGCTAAGCTACATTCAGTACAGTCTAAACCTGTTTCAGTACCAATATTTCTGCCTTCAGTACTTACCAAGCATGGTTCAGTACTCGCATTTACAGCTTCAGTACCTACTTGGCAGCATTCAGTACGTATGCCGCTTAATTCAGTAACAAGCCGGAAGCATTCAGTCGTCAGATTGCATGATGCAGAAATTATTAGCATAGATTCAGCAATAGTAAAAATGGTTTTGTCGTTCAACCCTTCGAGGGTTTGCTAAATAATTTTGTTAAATTTTTTCGGTATCAGCTATTTTTACCTAATAACCCTCGAAGGGTTTTTCTACTTTTTGTGGCTCGCCTACTTTACCGGTGGTGGCGTTGGCGGCGGAGTTCCATTGTCATTGTTCGGCGGCTGCTGGTATCTCAATTTCTTTGCAAGCTCAAATT
>CAYHZL010000101.1:0-12550 GCA_964361075.1 uncultured Chitinophagaceae bacterium | reverse complement strand
TTACTCCACCAAATTATTTTTTGAAAAAGTCATTTTCCTGTTGAAGCAGTACACTCCTTCCATTTGTTTATGTTTTAATTGTTTCAAAAAGTTTAATTCGTTTCTGTGCGTTTCTGTTGTCGCGTTGCTTTCGTGCGTTCGCTTCTTGGCATTACCGCTAACGGTTTGGGGCTTGGCGAAGGCGGGGTTTTCGGAGTACCAACATGTCAAGCTATGATAAAGTTTATTAAGAGTCGAAACGTTTCTGCCACCATGTCCACCCCGCTTTTGGCAAGGTGCTGTTAGCGGCTGGCATATTGTTCGTCCGAAGTTCATAGTTTGCAATCATTGTTGTAGTTCGACAATATTGTGAACGCTCATTTACTTAATCTATAATAAGGTATTTCTGCCGTAGGTATAAACCCGATTTTCTGAGCTAATTTGTATGAGCCAATATTTTCTAAACGACATGACCAAATTGGTTCATAATTATTTTGAATACAATAGTCAATCAGGGCTGAACATGTATACCCCGCAAATCCTTTACCACGAAACTCTTCAACAGTTTCAATACCTAATTCAAACTTGTCGTCATGAATGTATGATGAATAGGCAGTTGACGCCAATTTATCTTTATAAAATAAGCTAAACCCTACTCCATTTTTCAGGAAGTCATCCTCACTATCCCAAAAATAAAATGGAACAACACTTCCTTTCATATCTCTAAAAATCTGCTTATCCGTTCTAACAATCTTTATATCCAGAGCAAGATTTGCTTTTCTAAAGTTCAGATATTTATCGTGGTTGAATTTGAAATTAACCCGGGTATTCAACTCAATTATTCCTGTCTCTTTCTTCGCCTTATTCTCTGCCGACTTAATTAAGCAGTCTTTAAATAATTCTTTGAGGACATTGTGCCAATTGTCAGGAAACGCCTGCATCCATTCATGCGTATCCCGAACATGATTTATGTTTAGCGAATGGTCCCGGAAACTGCTATTGAATGCTTCGTTATTGCAGTCACCAAATAACAATGTCATGCCATAAGGATGAACCACATAATAAGTTTTTGGATTGTCAGGATTATCAACGAAAACCTTACCTGTTACTTTATGTTCAACTACTGAACGGGCAAATAATTTATTAATGGTTACTTTCTTTAATGGTTCGGTAAGTTTAGTGTAATCTTCTTTTTCTAAAAGTTTCATGCTTAGTTGCCAGTTAAATTTATTTTATCAAGTTATTCGTTTCATGTGCAACAAGGGCCGTTAACTATTCTGAACGATACAATTTGCTCATTTCATTAATTGTAAGCCCTGCTTTAATCAACTCAGTATATTTTGTACTATAGATCCAGTCATCAAAAAATTTAGAAAGCTTTGCAGCTGATATCTTTTTAGCTGTTGCTACAAATTCGTCAGTTGTACCTCCCTTTAAATAATAATCAGAATAGTAAGTACGAATACATTTGTTGAAATCGCTTTCTCCCATTATTTGATGAAATACTCTGAACATGATCATTCCTACTGAATAAGAGTTTGATTGAATCCCTATTTTGCCGAAATCAATCAATGGCGTTTCTCTCAGTACACTGTCACTTTCTATTTTCTTTCTCACACTCTTTAAATACCAATCCGATATATATTCCAGATAAGAGCGGTTTTCAAGTTTTTCTATGGTCAGATATTCGACAAAGGTTGCCAGGCCTTCATTCCATCTCGGGTAATACCGGTCATTAGATTTTACATTCCACAGGTGTGATATTTCATGGTAAAGCTGTCTCATTTGAGTGGAGTCATTAAACACATCTGCAGTTTGTAAAATACATGTTTCATCTGCCTGGGAACCATAACCGCTTGGTATTTCAATTATTGAAAAAGTTTTACTCTCTTTTAATTTGCCCCACCATTCCGAATACAGGTTCAATGTTCGCTGTGCATATTTAAAAACCGTTTCAGCGCCTGCCGAATCTTTTTCCAAATAATATACTTTCAATAAAGGTGTTTCTAAAATTTTATATTTCCCGACAGCAATATCTATACGCCGTGCAAGCTTGGTGTTCCGGTAAGTATAAGTGCTGTATCCATCTTTAGTTTCTTTACTTATTAATGCTCCTCCGTTTACTACAACTAATGAATCCGGTACGTGTACCTTTATTGTATAATTAAAACTTGGTGAATAACCTGCTGCATTGTTTATCCTTTGTGATGGATAACCTAATTCTGGATATGCTCTGCAATCGGGCCGGAGAATAGTAAACTCAGCATCTATTTTATCTCTTACATAATTCATTCCTGTTTCAGTATAACCAAGAAGATAACCTTCATATTCTATAATCAATTTACATGAATCTCCTTTTAACAACGGCTTGGAAGGAATCACTTCTATATAATTCGCCTGATATTTTTCCCAGTCTTCGAACGACAAGACCCTTTGCGTATAAGCTAAAGGATTACCATTTTCATCTTTTATTGATGATACTTTCATCAACCGGTAGAGCAGTAAAGGAATTATTTTGCTCTCTTCAGCAGTTGGATTCATAACTGTCATACCACATGCAGACATTATTTTCTTATTCTTATAATCTACACGTACATCTAAATCATATTTAATAGTTTTTAAAAGTAGATTTTGATCAAAATTATTTTGAGCATTTGATTCTGTCATCATAGTGACTAGAACGAATATGACAATAGCAATTTTTCGTTTCAGTTTAAGGTTTTGGAAGGAAATAAACATGGAGGACATAATCAGTTTTAGTATTGCAAAGCATAAACAGCTTATGAAAGCTAAGGAGAAATAAATTGTTTTTTTCATAATGACTTCTTTTTTATTTAGTTAATATTTATAAATTCTGCGTCAAAAATGAATATTTAAATTATTCGGTGAATATTAAAGCTTACCGCTGACGGATTGAATATGGGTCGTTTGGCATTTCAAGGTTTATCCCTTTCAAAATACCATAGTCTTTATAAATTGCTATTATCTTCATTATTAGCACTATCTACCAAATGCCCTATATTTTTTGTTGTGTGCTGTTTTTTCTTATATAATTTCCATAAAATCAAACTTGTAATCCCATAAACTATTATTGCAGGAATTGAAGTTTCAATACCAAAATCTCCTCCATTAAAAAGAGGATTATCCCCAATATTCAGTTGAACCAGTACTTCAGATTTTCCTTTGGTGCTGAATGCAATTAATCCGTTAAGTAATAATAAATTCCATAAAAAATGAACAATACCTGCATTCCATATACTTTTCGTATAAACATAAATCATCAGAGACATAAACGAAAATAGTAAACCAGCTACTATAAGCTGAACTACATTTAAGAGTGAACCTGCTCCCCCAATATGAATTAAAGTGAAGAACAAAGAAGGCGCAAAAGCTGCTATCCAAAAATTATATTTACTTTTTAGTAGGTTAAACAAATAACCTCTAAAGAGAATTTCTTCTACAAAGCCAGAAGCTAAGGACACTCCAAATGTTTTAAGAATAGCATCAAAGATATATGATTGACTTAATTCTGTATTTATGTTTCTCACGGATAAATTACCAGTGATATAAAATATTACCACAGTCAAAATTGGCAAACTCAAACCGACCAATATCCATAAGCCCATATTTAGACGTTTCGCATTTAGTGTGGGTATATTTAATGACAGCTTCACCACATACTTTGTGTACCAGTAAAGCAATAATATCGTAATAAAAATTCTAATTATTTCTGAAATACTTACTAAAAGTCCAGTTTCATTGTCAAATCCTTTAACAAATCTAGGTATTGCAGCAATCGAAGCTCCAAGTACAAAAATGATAAAATACCCGAAGAAATTACCCCAGACTTTCCAAGTTTTTATTTTTTCCATTACTTCCTCTATTTAAATAGCACATAACGTTTCCATGCTAAGAAATGTTGGGGAGTTCGGGGCTGTGTCTGCATCCCCGTTAATGAGCTTTGCTGCGAGCGAAAAACTTTCCATTGCATTATCAACCCCAATATTTTTTAGCATGTGTTGTGCGTTCGTTATTGTTTGTCAATTATTGGTATATTATTTTTTGCACCCTTAATTAAAAGCCATAGCATTATTGAAATTTCTCCTATTGCTACAAACAAAAGTGTAGGTTGGTTCACAAATGCACGGTAGCTGGGAAACAGCAGAGATATAAAACTGTCAATCATATAAGCGAAACCCGCAATGATGAGCAAGACCCCAAACGTACGCGGAATAAACTCCGACCTATAAACCAATAGTCCAAAGGGTATAAGCCAAAGCCCCCAGAACATTTCTAATGTCAACCCTCCGTAGTCATTAATTTTAAGAAACAGCATGGCCAAATCTTGTCTCTGTGTAAGTTCAAATGTTTTCAATATTTCGCCTTTGAAAATCATAAGCGAAGTAATATTGAATGCCTCCATAAAAAAAACGGCAGGAATTTGCACAATCACCAATGCAACCAAAAGTTTAGCTCGATGCTCGTTTACCTGTTTGAACAATCGATACAGAACCAATACCAAAAACACAAAAATGGTGTTGCTGATAATATCACTAATTATGCTCGTTCGAAATAAAAATTCATTAGCGAGAATGTTATTGGCAGTTGCCACCGCATCTCCCCGGACCATAATCTTTGATGGTACATAGATAATGCTATAGACGCCTGCTATTCCCAGAAGAAGATAGCACAAGCCGGCAATTCTTGCAGTCTTTTTGAGTGAACTCAAATTTATTTCAATACGATTTGATCCTTAAGGTTGTTTATAATGACGTAATGTGTTTAAAAACGCAAGCGGTTTAACGTCCATGTTAAGCTGTAACGGGTTGCGCGGCGACGCACGATCAAGAAGCCGGGGCATTCACAGTTTGCTCCTTTGCACCCATGATCAAAAGCCACAACATCAGCGGCATCTCTCCGGCCGCGGCTGGTAATGCGAATGGGCTGTTAGAGACCATATCCTTATATTGGGGTAGCATTATGCTCGTAAAGCTCAAGACCACATAGAAGATGCCGGTGATGATCAGCCATACGCCCAGAAAGCGGGGAAGGAAGCGGGACTTGTAGACAAGGATCGCTAAGGGGAAGAGCCAAAGCCCCCAGAATGCTTCTAATGTCAAAACTCCGTAATCGTTAATTTTAAGAAAGAGCATTGCCAAATCTTGTCTCTGAGTAAGCTCAAATGTTTTCAATATTTCGCCTTTGAGAATCATGAGGGAAGTAAGGTTGAATGCATTCATGATAAAAACTACAGGGATCTGCACAAACACAAATGCAACCAAAAGTTTAGCCTGACGCTCGTTTACCTGTTTGAACATTCGATAAAAAACCAATACCATAAACACCCAAATGGTACTGCTGATAAGATCATTAATTATGCCCGTTCGAAATAAAAATTCATTGGATAGGATATTCTGGGCAGTGGTAACCGCATCACCCCGCATATTAATTTGTGATGGTACATAAAACATGGCATAGAGGCCTGTTATTATCCAAACAAGATACAGTAGGCCAGCAAGTCTTGCGGTTTTCTTGAGTGAACTCACATTTGTTTCCATACGATTTACTCCTTAAGGTTTTTTATAATGACGTAATGTGTTTAAAAACGCAAGCGGTTTAACGTCCATGTTAAGCTGTAGCGGGTTGCGCGGCGACGCACGATCAAGAAGCCGGGGCATTCACGGTCTGCTCCTTTGCACCCATAATCAAAATCCAAAAGAGGGTCGGGACTACTCCAATACCACTAAAAAGCATCGTCATTTGTGTAAATATAGCAGGATAGAATTCCGGGACGAGTAGCTTGGTAAAAGTATTGATCGGAAAGCCGATGCTTCCGACGATCATCAACATACCCAGAATTCTTGGAATGAATCTTGACTTTATGATGAGCAATCCAAATGCAAAGAGATACAATCCCCAAAAAATTTCATAGAGTGCTTGTCCAAAGTTGCTTAGTCTGAGGAATATCATCACAATCGCATGAAGTTGTTCTTGTTGAAATACATTCAGGTAATCAGCTTTACTGAGAATTACGAGAGGAGCAACATAATTAAGTGTATTGACGACAGTTATGGCAACAGTCATCAATATTGATGTCCAAAATATGGTCTCCCATGTTTTATTGACTCCTCTAAACAAGCGAACAACAGTCATCCCAAAAAGCAACAAGAAGATTTGTGCGACGAGATGGCTCACAATCCCCATACGAAACAAAAACTCATGAGCCATAATGTTATTTACTGTCGCTACGGCATCTACAAACACAATGAGCTTGGGTCGAACATACTGCAGACTGAAAATGGCGGGTACAGCATACAGTGCCCAAAATAAAAACACAATTCTTGCTGTCTTTTTGAGTGAATACACTTTTTCGTCCATATAGGTAATCCTTTTTTTTGAGTTTTCTAATAATGGCGCACAACGTGCCGCGCCTCATGCGAAGTGACGGCAAACGGAGCGAAGCGGAGTCTGACGGCATTTCGCATAGGCGCTGTTATCCGAAGTGTCGCGGAGCGAAGCGCAGCGGCACGAAGGAGAACAGCGACGGAGGCGCGGCACGTTATCCAAAATGGAGCGGAGCGACATTTTGGATAACTTCTCTAACTACGCAATAATTTATAAACTTGCGTCAATATCAACCAAATTGGACGGATATACGCAATAGAAGTTGCGTTTATTTTTCTTACATTATGAATAATTATACTCGCAAAACTACGTCAATCCCGTACCAAAACGACGAATCATTTATTATTTATGCATCGTTTCCACATTCCATATACTGAAGCCCAATCAAAGATCCTTAATGTGTTAGTTTTTATAAACTCCGTGTATCTCCATTAAACTTTAAATGTATCTTTTATTCAGATTGTGTTGAACGTTCATTTCCAAACAAGGGACTTGGTTTTTTGTTAAAACTATCGTTGAACAAAAAGACTGTAAGGAAAATAAAAGCAATAAATCCAACAACAACAAGCATCTGAACCTTCGATGTTTTTTGAATATCCTGTTTTGATTGTACATCACACACTTCGCCGGGGCAGTATTGTGCTTTTTCTTTGTAAAACAATTTATAAAATAAGCACCCTAAACAAATGCCAAATGCCGATTCAAAAAAGAGAAAGATAAGGCAAACCAAACAGGTAAGCCCGGTTATTGGACTAAATGTATTTGCCACCACTTGAAGAATAAGCATTAACGTTCCCAACACGATGCCAATAATCCACGCGAATCTTTTTTGCTGAGCGCCAACATATTCGGGAACTTGATTTCTCACAATCAATCGTCCAATTATTAGTGAAGGTGAGAATTTAGGATTAACCAAGACACGAATGACAATATCTGTAAGGAATATTGTAATTGCGTACTTGAGCAATAAAAAATTCTCCTTAAAAATTACTGTGAGTATGGAGATAAACATTAATAAAAACAGTATTCCTGCAGATGCTCGTATTTCACGCTCATTAAGAACAGGAATAGTATATCCTTCTACGGTTTCTCCAAATCCAATTATTTTGTTCATTGTTTCGGTCATTTGTTTTTTATTTTAATGTATTCCTGCCAACTTAAAAACAAAACGAGATTTTTTGCCGTCCTCGTGTGCATCAGAAAGAGATATAGACAGCTAATCTTTCAGATGTCTTTCACCCTAATTGTTTTACCATAACATTGTCCAGAATACTGTAATTATTCCCAATGTCTGTCGTTTCTGTCCCGATATTTTTAAAACCATATTTTTCATAGAAATTTATGGCTTTTGTATTCTGATAAAATACTTTTAATCGAAGCTGACTATTTTTGTTTTGTAGTGCTATTTCTGAAAGCACATTGAGAAGTTTTGTTCCAATACCCATACCCTGCGCCAAAGGAAGAAGATAAAGTTTATGAATCATTAGTTGATGCTCTGAGTTATAATTTATTTCAAATGAAGTAAAGCCAAGTGCCTCAGTTTGTTGTTCTGCCAAAATAAAATTGTGTCTCTTTTCAAGCATTTGTTTTTTCAGCGATTCTTCGTTGTAGATTAATTCAAGCATATACGTAATTTGTTCTTTCGGTAAAACGTCTCCAAATGTATGAGGCCACGTTTCGTACGCTATTGTTCGTACTTTGTGTAGTTCGTCTATTCCTATTTTTCTAAACTCTACCATTCTCATTCACCTATGAAGAAAGCCACAATACAATTCCCATAACAGAACGAAGAATGAGTATTGTTGTTATTCACAATACTCATCTTCAAGAATGGAAAAAAACTCCATAGTACCGTACGTTAATAGTCGTTACATCACCAACATTTTTATATCAGGGTAGCCCATCAGCTTGAGAATAAAATAGTTGACGGCCGCTTCACCCGGGTCATCGGAGAAGCAAACAAGCTCCGCGTATCTCGGGACCTCGGCCTTGACTAGGATGTTCCAGATATCTTTAGCGGCTTTGGGCGTGCCGTCGGCATTTAGGAATTCTGTATACGGGATATGGACAACTTTGCCATCTTGAGTTTGTGAAGGAACATTCTTCCCCGAAGCAATAAATACTTTTGGATAAATTCCTTGTGTACTTTTCGGGTCAGCAATTATAACATCCTTGCGGAAATTCTCGGGATATGTTGTGGGAAGTATGGATAAGTCCATCGGAGATTTTTTTGGACCTACAACGGTTGTGTCCTTTGTTAACGCTAAACCAAGTCGTGCAGATTTTCGCAGTGAGTCAATGAAGACAGATATTTTTTTCTGCCCAAGTTTTTCTAACGCTACAAATGCAAGCGCTGACTCTTTGGTTAAGCCTGCGCCTGAAATAATAACTGCCTCGTGAGACGCATTAACGCCAGCCGGACCGAGTAGTTCAGCCAGCTTTTCAAGATTGGTAATATTATTTTTGAAAACATCAGCGGAAATGTTTAGCGCAAAAGGTAAATGATCCTGATTGAATGCGTCGGCACTCCTCACATCCACAATGCTGATTTGTGAGATTCCATACATCCTCATCATTCTGCCTCCCCAACCCTGCAGCCAGCTTGTCTCCCGCATTAAAGACGGAGTGGCATAGGTCCAGAAAGGAAGTTCTCTTTGGTCAGACGCCCATTCCAACTGCGAGCCCGGATATAGTTTCACCTTCGGGTAGCCAAGGAGAAACTTAAGCGCGAAGAACGGTACACTGGCAGCTATTCCGCCACCACAATGAGAGTACACTTGTTGTTCAGGTTTAATTCCAAAATAGGTAAGTATCTTTTTTATTTCTTCTGCCGATTTGAATGTCTTATCCGGATTGTAAAAATCGGTAATAGGTATCAGAATAGCATTGGGAATGTGTCCGGGTCTGCCAAAGATGTTGACTCCTCCAAAATGCCAGTTGGGATCAAGCGCATCAACTAAAACATTGTTGAGTTGGTCTCCGGATGCATTAAGGAATTCCGGCAAATCGGCTCGTGTATCTTTGTTAAGTTTCTTGATGGTGAAAGAACCTTTCTTCGGGACAGTTGTTGGTTCCTTCGTTACCGGCAATCCTGCCTCCTGCCACTTGAAGAGCCCACCGTCCAGGATGAAAAGGTCTTTTGTCGGGAAGCCGTAATAATCGAGGGAGAAAAAGAGCCTGGTGGCCATCATTGAGCCGCCCTGATCGTACATTACTATCTTTTTCCCGGAACTGATTCCCCATGACTGGTAGCGTTTTTCTATCTCAGCGACCGGCATTTCCTGGGCGCCATAGGTGAATATGTCGTAGCTGATTGCGCCGGGAATGTGTTTTGCCGTGTATATCTGGGAGGGTGACGCGTCGATTATCACCACATCGGCATTTTTAAGATTTTTCTCAAGCCAGTTGAAAGTGACGAGATTGCCTTTGATTCCTTTTTGAGCCATCAGGGGCTGCGCCAGATGCAGGCAGACTGCAATGGCAAGGAGGAAGCAATACCTCAAAACCTTCAGTTGGGCTACCCATAGTGATGCAAGGTTCATCTTTGCACTTATCTTCGCACCCTCCGCAATTCTTGCGGTCTTTTTATTTGTGTTCATTTTTTTATTTCCTTTTTTATATTATTAGAATTGTTTTGTACAGATACTTTGTCAGGTTTAAATTCTGTTTTAGAAAAATGAGATAGGCAAAACCAACGATAAACATCACTACAGAGTCATTTATTTCCATCTATCTCCACGCTTCTTCACGTAATTTGCAAGAACATAGGGCCAAGGAATAACGATCAGATCTAAAACCAGCCCGATAAGCATGGCCTTAGTAAGTTCTGTTGATTGGACGGCGGACCATTGCGGAAGCGCAATAGCGAGTAACCATACCGACTTGTAGAACAGTTGCATGAGGAGCAACGGCAGCATTTTGACCGGATATCGAAGTCCCAAACCCGACAAAGCCGACAATACCGCCCAAAAGCTGAAGGCAACGCCTTTCACTGGGTCCCACGCTCCTGCGTGGTTGATAATTTCAGGCCATACGTCGAGTCCGAGCATCACGAAATTAAGCAGGTAAGCCAATCTCATCAGATACAGGCGGAACGTTGATACGTCAGTCATCGTGTATCTCCTTTTATCGAATTATTTGTGAGTGTCATTTTAGTCGAGTCTTGACATTGCTTTCTCGAGCTTCGATTTCAAATCTTCGTTGTCGTCGTTCAAGTTGTTTGCCAATTGGTACTCTGCACGCGCCAAATCTTCATAGCCCTGATACTCGTAGATATTTCCGAGCCGGAAATGGGCCCAAGCAAAGGAGAAAACATTATCCGGCAAATCATCAAATGCCAGATACTGCTTAAGCGATTTGATTCCTTCATCGTAATTCGTCTTAGCGAAACCAGCCACCCGACCGATCTGGTACCAAGCCCCGTAAGCCTTCGGGTACTTGGCTTTCGCGTCGCGAAATGCTTTGAACGCACCATTGTAGCGCTTCGCCTCAGTATAGAAAAGGCCGAGCTCCATCAGACTGCCTGCGGTCGTGTCCTTTGCGACGGCTTCTTTCAGCAATGCTACGCCCGTTGCCGTATCGTCTTTCTTGCCCGCGATGCTGGCACGCACTTGAATGCCTTGGATCGCATCGAGCTTGGCGATGATGTCCGCCTCCGCATACGCCTTGTCAAAGCTGCCACCCAGGATACCTGGTGCCATAGTGTAGTACATGGCGAGGAATACGTGGGACTGCAGGTCTTGTGGAGCAAGTTGCGCAGCCAACTGGAATTCCGCCAGCGCGGATTTCATAGCAGTGAACGAGCTGAAGACGCTGAAGACGCCGATAGCCCGCTGGGCCTTCAAGCCGTAGGCCTCGCCCAGTAGCCTGTGATAGACGCCGTTGCTCGGCTTCAGAGAGACCGCGGTCTTCAATGCGGCGATGCCATCATCGACCTTGCCGATGCCGGCCAGAGCCTGACCATAGCGGCTCTGGACCTCCGCGTCCTGTGGATAGTCCTTGACCAGGGGCTCGATGATCGCGAGCGCCTTGCAGAAATAACCGTCCGCCGCGTACTGCAGTGCCTTGTCGGGCACTGTGCCGGCGTACACGGGAGCCAATAGAGCGGCCGAAAGCCCGAGAACGGTCAACATCATTGCACGCAACATCTTCTGCCACTGTTCTATTCGTGTCGTTCCACCCGTCATGATCCTGTTTGTGTTCATAGTTCTCTGCTGCCTCTGTCTGGTATAAACTTGTGGCGAAGTTTCAACGTTTTGATTTGTCATTTCGGCTCCATTGGGTTTGTTAAATTTATGAAACGGAATAATTGTATAAATGTTGCATTTAGGAGTTTTGTCTCTTGCTTGAGAGCGTTTAAATTTTCAGTTCTTGGTCGTTCGAGTTTTGATTTATCAAAAATATTTTGAAAGCAATTGTGTTTGTATTTGCTTTAAGATTATTTACGTAAGAATAAGAAATTAAGTTGAGCGTTGTATGCAAAAGTCAACATACGGCGGATTATGGTATACAAACAGTAGAATTATGCCAATCAAACAATTAGCATGTACAACAAAAATGAAGTAGTTTATTGAAGGATAAAGCAGTTTTTTTGGTGGGTTTGATTTTTTATATTTCTGTGTAACAAAGAGCAATTCAATTCACTGCACATTGAAAAGGGAAAGATTTGTTGAAATTTATCTCAGAGAGAACGAAGAAGATATTAATCAATAGAGAGCGGTTTACATTTTATTTATGGGTTGGGTTAGCGTATTTATTGCTATG
The DNA here is from genome assembly GCA_964361075.1 of uncultured Chitinophagaceae bacterium. Taxonomy (GTDB): domain Bacteria; phylum Bacteroidota; class Ignavibacteria; order UBA10030; family UBA8401; genus CAYHZL01. The sequence goes on along the minus strand of CAYHZL010000101.1, from coordinate 403 downwards.
GCTGTTTATCGAATTCATCAGTTTTCCTGAAACGTTCATGGAAAGATCTGTGAATACTCTATGGCGAACTATATATCTTGTTGTTATTAATTATCTATTGTTGGAATTTACTCTGCCTTTTTTAAAGCTAACCTGGAAAAGAATTATCATTTCGCTGTTACTTTTCGTAATTAATCTTTTTTTATTTTCCTTGGGTCTGTATGCATGGAGGGATTTTGGAATTCAGTTATGCCTGTATTCTTCTTTTATAACATACCCCACACTATTAGTCGGTGCGTACGAACAATTTCAAAATGGAGTATTCTCGTTATTCTTTTTTGGAATTATAAAGCTTATTTATAGTTTTAATAAATTAAGACTGTCAGCCCAACAACTGCGTATTGAAAAGCAACAGGCAGAATTG
>CAYHZL010000100.1:0-12727 GCA_964361075.1 uncultured Chitinophagaceae bacterium | reverse complement strand
TTTTGAATAAACAATTACGCTGTGTAGTTACAAGCAAGGAATATTTGATAGAGTTGCAATTTAATGCACAGCTCATTACATTTATACAACAGATAGAGAAAAAATGACATGGCTAATGTACAATCTATAGAACAAAAAATTTCACAGCTACCGAAAGAAAAACAGTGGGATTTATTGCAACATCTTTTACAAAATTTTTCCCCGTAAGCAAATAAAACATCTAAATCAATTCGGTGGTCTTCAGTTGCTGGTTCGGGAAAAGGATTGTGGGGAAATATTGATGCACAAGAATATGTTAATGAATTGCGACGAGACCGATAATGCCGACTCTTCTCCAAGTTTTAAGGAACGAACAGTCAATATTTATTGACACTGCACTCTTTATCTGTTCTATCTCGCTCCCAACGTCCACGTCCCAAAGTGATCCCTTTGGGATTGGGAGCGTTGATTCAAGATTGAAACAACTTTGACTCTTGATTTAGTGGTTTGTAAAAAGGTATATTTATATAGGAAAAGTTAATAATAATTGAGATATAAATATGCAAAAAATTATTTATGATTCATCAGTAGATGCGCTCGTTGCACTTTCGAAGCGTTTAAGTATCCATGAAGAAAATCATCATTTGTCATCCGAAGAGTTTTTTAATAACTACAAAAAAGGAACAATGAATGATAGTGAAGAATTTGTAGAATGGTCGAATGATTATCAACACTTTCTATCATTAAAATCTGAATTAGAAAATCTTGTTAGCCACGCCGCTTGACATCGTTGTTGCCTATCTTTCTAACGTTGAATCTGCAATAAAGTCACTCAAAAATATTCATATTGAAAAATATGAAGAAGAATATCTGACTATTAGCCGAGTAAATCTTCGTATTCGCATTCGATTTTTAACAGGCTCTTTATTGGAAATAAGCGAAGCAATATTTGCAGAAAATGATATTCTCAACTTTCTTTCATATCGTTATCATTTTCAAGACAGCAAAAATACGCTTGTTTTTCGTTACGATAATACGCCTCATTTTCCAAAACTTCAAAATTTTCCAAACCACAAACATCTTCCAACAGAGGTAATTGGTGTTGAAAAACCGGTTCTAATAAAAGTTATTGAAGAAGTAAAACTCTACGCAATATAAAATGTAGTTTTTAATGTTTTACTTGTACCACTTCTTTCATCCACCTCTCTCCATCCCAATATTCCACACCATTTTTTAAATTTTCTAAATATTTTTCATCAAACGTACTATGAATTTTTCCCTCAGTCTTTAATTTTTTGTGAGTCGTTTCTGTAGGAGAATTAAACTTTACTTCTAGTATACGCATTTCATCTGGGGAAAATATATAGTCAAAACCTATTGAGTTACCTAAATCATTACCATTGATCATTACATCTAATTTTGATTCGATAATATTGTCTCGTAAAAATGCACCTACATTTATTTTAAGTGCCATTTCCATATCCGTTCTCGGGAAGCGAATATAATAAAGTTCAGATTGAGAGTTGTTTAATCCAAATCCCTTTGTTGCGGATGCTTCATTGTTACCTGCAATTTTTTCCGGATCGAGCACCATTACGACAGGAAATGCATTAAAATCCATATCCTTAACATCGTTAGTCCCAGTTAACACAAGAATATTCTTCCCTATTTTTTGATTATTGTTTATGGTCATTCCAGAAATATTTCCATAATGCCAATACTTTCCTACTATGTTAAGATTGCTATCTAGCCTAGCAATGAAATTTGGCGAACGACCATTACCAGCAATTAAGAGAAGATTAAATTCATTTAACGAGGTACGAAAAGTAGTAAACCCCACAATACTAAAAGTATTGTCATAGTTTATATTTTGGAAATAAATGTTTTTATCAGAAAAAGAAAATCGTTTGATAATTTTTCCAGAATTGTCATATACCTTAAGAATATTGTTTGTCTTTTCATTCCCTAATGGAAGTGAAGATATTACTTCGTTCACACCATCTCCGTTTATATCAACAATTTGAGTACAGGAAATTTTACAACTCGGGACAAAAAACACGCTGAGTAGCGCGTTCAGTACGCCTTCGGCGAATTTTTTTCAAAGAAAGTAACTCGAAATTTTCAATTTTTAACCTCTTGATTTATTTGAGGTTACAACGAGTTACTTAGGAGTTATCATTTTTGTAAAATCAATAGTGAAGGGATATTCAAAAAAAAGCGGACTTGTGTCCGCGTTTTTTATTAAAAATGTACTAAAAAAATTTACTTCACTCCAAACATTGTTACAGAATATTGTGCGAACTCAACAACCGAACCAAAATATAGCCCGAGTACAAGTGTTGGAATGAGCAGCAGCAGCAGCACCACGTGTTGCATAAATGGAAAAACAAGCGGCGTTGTTTCTCCTTCAGATTCTTTTAAAAATATATTACGAAAAACTCGAACGTAATAGTAAAGTGATATCACACTGTTCAATACGCCGATTATTGCAAGAGTAATCATACCGGAACGAATCAATCCAGCGAATATATATAATTTCCCGATGAAGCCGGCAGTTGGCGGCAAACCGGTAAGCGAAACAAGAAACACTGCCATCGCAACGGAAACTAACGGTGCACGTTTACCAAGCCCTTTGTACGTATCCATCTCTTCACTGCCTGTTGCGTTTGCAACTAACATCACAACATAGAACGCACCGAGATTCATCAAAAGATACATAACAAAATAAATCATCGTTGCGGCGTACCCATCATTGCCGAGCACCACCAATCCAAGCAACATATATCCGGCGTGTGCAATGCTTGAATACGCAAGCAGGCGCTTCACATTATTTTGCCACACTGCAACAAGATTGCCGACGGTCATCGTTAGAATAGAAAGTGCGATGAGAATGTGTTGCACATTTAATCCTTTCAACAACATCCACACTCCGGCAGGCAAGCCCAATACCGAACTGTCGCTCATCATCACACGCAGAACGCGCATCAACATTGCAAAGCCGGCAGCTTTCGATGCGACAGAAAGAAATGCCGTAATGGTAATCGGCGCACCTTCATACACATCGGGCGTCCAGAAATGAAACGGCACCGCAGAAATTTTATAACCGAACCCGACAAGCATCAACACTGCCGCGAGCGAGAGCGTTGTTGGGTTTACACTTCCCTGCATCAACACTTGATTGATGGTAACAATATCGAGCGAGCCTGTTAATCCAAATACAATAGAAATGCCGTACAACATTACGCCGGAAGAAAACGCGCCATACAAAAGATATTTCAGTGATGCTTCCGCCGAATCCTTTTCTTCTTTCATTACGCCCGCAAGAATGTATGAAGTCATACTCGTCAGTTCGAGCGAAAGATAGATCATCAACAAATTTGTGGAAGCAACCATCAAAAACATTCCGAGCGCCATTGCGGCGAGTAACGAGTAATACTCTCCTCCCCGTTTTTTCAATGCAGTTACTTCATTCGAAAAAACAGAGAACACGACAACGAACAACGTGCTGATGAGAACCAGAATTTTGAAGAAGACTGCAAACGGATCAACGACTATCATCCCGCTGAAGAACGATGTGTTCATTCCATTCTGTTGAGCGACCATGAAAAATGTACCGAGCAAACCGAGCGCGAGTGTGCCGGCTACAATATTTTTTTTCGTCGTCAGTAAATCTACAAGAATAGCAGCCAGCAGTGTTGCCGTAAGAGCAATTTCAGGTTTGAAAAATTGCAGACTATTAAATATTTGATCAAGCATCGAAGTTCAGAATTAAAATTTCGTTAAGCGTTCGTTTTTTATTTTTCTGCATACTTTATTGTCAGCTCGTCCTCTAAGTCAAACAGTGTCAATGCTTGTTTAATTCTGTCGAACTTATCAAGATTACCGAAACCAGCTTCAATAAAATAGGTGTCATTGATTTGGGCGACTTGCCTTGGATTTCCTTCGACTGGATTTTTGGTTAATCCTATTCTTTTTCCCAATTCAGAAGTAAAAAATGTTTCTGGCTGCAATTCAAAAAGTTGTTTGAATACTTCAACATAAAGTTTAGCAACTTCTCTTACTTCAATTTTTTGGTCAAAGAAGATTGCATATTCTAACTTCTTATGTTTCGGGTCTTCTGCTTCAAAAATATTGACTTCGCTAATCTCTGTGTCTTCTGTTATGTTGATGTTTGGTATTTCCCAAATTTTTAAAAACCTTTCTGATATTAGGTCAAAGCGTCTTTCTATTTCGACTTTGTCCCATTTCTCAGTAATTGAAAGATATTTATTCAACCAAAGTCTGCTGTCTTTGTAACCAACATTTTCTAAATCTCTTTTTTCTTTGAATGGCTTGTTGCCAAGTTTTCCATTGTTACCAGAAAGTGTCAAGTTTCCAATTGTGTTTAGATAATTTTCTTTGATGAAATTATAATCGGCATTACCTAATTCGATTTTCCATTTTGGGTCGGGATTTTGTGGGAAGATATGCTCTATTGTTATATCCTCATTCCCGTCAATTAAAACAGGTTCTTTGTTCTCAAAATTTTCAAGTCTTTCGAGTAAATAGGTTCTGTTCTTAGATTTTATGGTATAAACATCTTTCTCTTTTAATGCGTTCATTGTTTCTGAATTTCTTGGAAATCTTTGAACGCCTGAACGTTGCAACAGAGATTTTTGAACTGAAAATAAATAGTTTTCCTTTTCAACCTTGTCATATAGGCTCATAAAGATTTTATTCAATGCGTGTGTTGGTAAACCAAGAATAAACCTTCTCCAAGTATATGATTGCACTAAATTTAATACTGAAACAAATATTTGTTTGTCAATGATAGAATTTGCATAATCTTCATAAACTTTCATCAGAAATGGATATGCAACACTTATCTCAAGTCGGTTTATGTAATCAAGTTGAGTTCTTATATCTTTATCTGTTTCATTCTTTGGGTTTATCAGTTTGTTGTAGTGCTTTACTAAAGATTTTATTCCTGATAAAACAGTTTCTAAATTTTCAAGTGTTGATGTAGGATATTTTGATTTGAACTCTAAATATACTTTTCCTTTGTTTGGAATATTTTTGTTTTCAAGCGTTAAGTAATCACGAATAAAATCTGATACTCGGCTCACATTAAGCGTTTCATCTTTTGCTAATCTTTCTATGACCTCCCAGTAGTTTTGATAGATTTTATCTTGGTCTCTACGATTAAGTCCCATCAAAATATAATTTCGGATTAAGTCGGCTTGAGATAATTCCAAACCAGTTGAGTTAATGCTTTCAAAAATTCTTTGAGGGTCGTCCTTTTCTCTGTCAAGTGAAATTTCAACAAACATTAATTTCGATAAACCAGTTAAAACCACTTTGTAGTTTTCCTCTGTAATTCTGCCATTGAAATAGTTGAAGTTGTCAATTAGCTTTGAAAAGACGTTGTATTCTTCATTTTCATCACTTCTTAAAAGATATTTTAAAGCGTTGTCGTTGTTATCTGTTGGTCTAAGTTTTAATTTCTCTTCTTCTTGTGCAAACTTGTTAATCAAGTATGTTTCGGTGATTTCATTTACAAGTCCTTCGTCTTTTAGTTCTTTTGCCAGACTGAGCAAGACCAAATAAATTAAAGTAAGGGTTGTAAGTCGCTGTTGTCCATCAATTACAGTAAGCTCTTTAATTCTTGAAGCTGTATAAACGTCATCGTGAACGTAAACAAGGCTACCTATAAAATGAGCATTCATTTTCTTGTTTGTTCCAACTTCAAGTATGTCGTCAAGTAGCTGTTTACATTGTCCAGTTGACCAGTCATAATTTCTCTGATAAACAGGAATTACAAACTGTGTCTTGTTTGCTGATAAAAAGTCTTCAACTCTTGTTTCGTTTGCTTTCATATTTTGTTGTCTGTGTTGGTCTGTATAAAATGACGCCTATCGTCCCAACACCGACATGCCGGCGCCGCTATGAATAAATTCGACAAGATGATTTGCAGAAGCATTCATCAGATCAAGAATCGGCATTGGATAAATGCCCAAGTAGATAACAATAATTGCAAGTGGAACCAGCGCGAATAATTCGCGTGTGTTCACGTCGGTAAGTCCATTCCATTTTTCGGGAAGTGTTCCGAGGAACACGCGCTGCAATGTCCAGAGCATGTAGCCCGCAGTTAAGACGATGCCGAATGCAGAAGCAATCGTCAGCCAACGGAACGATTGAAACGCGCCGAGAAATGAAAATACTTCAGAAATAAATCCGCTCAACCCCGGCAAACCAATCGCTCCAAAAAAAGCGATCATCATAATAGCGGAATACTTTGGCATCTTGTTCATCAATCCGCCAAAATCATCAAGCCCGCGCGTATGCGTCCGATCATAAATAACGCCGACAATTAAGAAGAGCATTGCGGTAATTGTTCCATGATTAAACATTTGGAACATTGCGCCGACCATTCCTTGCGTGTTGAATGCCGCCAATCCGAGAATAACAATTCCCATGTGGCTCACCGAAGAATATGCAATCAACTTTTTAAAATCTTTTTGCGCCATCGCACACAACGCGCCGTAAATAATATTGACGAAGCCGATAAATGCGAGAGGATATTGATAATAGACCGCTGCATCCGGAAACATCGGAATGGCGACGCGCATTAAACCGTACGTTCCCATCTTCAACAATACACCGGCAAGAATAACGCTGATTGCTGTCGGCGCTTCAACGTGTGCATCGGGCAGCCATGTATGAAACGGAAAGATAGGAACTTTAATTGCGAAGCCGATAAAGAGCGCGATGTAGGCAACGTATCGCCAATGCGTGTGCAAACCTGCAAGCAATGAATTTGCATCGAAGTTTGCCGGATTCATCATCGCCAACATATTGAATGTGTGAATTTTTTCTCCTGAAGGATCAACAACTGTTACACTAAAATATAACGCCAGCATTGCAAGCAACATCAACACAGAGCCGAGCAATGTGTACAGGAAAAACTTAATCGCGGCATATTCGCGTCGCGGTCCGCCCCACACACCAATCAGAAAATACATCGGCAGCAACATCACTTCCCAAAAAATATAGAAGAGGAAAAAATCGAGCGAGACAAACACGCCCATCATTCCGGTATCGAGCAGAAGCAAGAGTGCAAAATATCCTTTCACAGATTTTTCGATATTCCACGATGCAAGCACGGCGATAGCAGAAATTAATGCAGTCAATAACACCATCGGCACGCTGATACCGTCAATGCCAAGAAAATAATCAATGTGAATGCGACCGAACCACGCCACACTTTTTACATCAATCCACGTAAATAATTCTTTGAACTGCATTCCTTCGGCAGTATTTACTCCTGCAAGTCCGCTATTGAACTGCGAGAAGATAACGCCTGCAAGAACAAGTTGCAGCAATGTGAAGACAAGCGATGTCCATCGCATTGCAGTTTTATTTTCTTTAGGTAGAAGAAGGACAACCACCATTCCGATGATAGGAAGGAATGTTATCCAAGAAAGAATTCCGATATTGAGAAGTTTGAGTTCCATAATGACTATACAGTTAATGTTAAAAAATATTTTTTACACACCCCGATACATGAAAAATAATACAACAATACCGAGCACGACAAAAATCAAATACGTTTGCACTTTACCGGTTTGAAATTTGCGCAACACTATTCCGAAGAAACCTGTTGTGTATGCAGAAAGATTCACGATGCCATCAACAACAATTGAATCAAATTTACCGCTGATGACCGCAGCAAATTTTGTTACAGTTCCTGCGCCATTCACAATCCCATCAATACACCATCCATCGAACCATGCAAAAAGTTTGGCAATGCCAAGTGTTCCTGCAACAGCAGTAGCGTCGTATAGTTCATCAAAGTACCATTTGTTGAGAAAGAAACGATGCACGGGTGCAAACATTTTGGCAACTGCATCGGCATTAATTTTCTTCCAGTAGTATGTTGCGAACGCAAGCAGAATACCTGTCCCTGCGACGAGCAGCGATAACATCATTGCCGTGCTGTGCGCATGGTGCAATGCTTCTTCAAAAATTTCTTTTGATGATGCGGCAACTTCATTCGGCACAACACTCATCGGTCGCTCAACCGCATGTAAAAACCATCCGCTGGATGCACCAAATGGATTGAATGAATAAAACGCGAAGAACGAAAGCGCTGCAAAAACAATCAACGGAATCGTCATCGGCTTTGGAGATTCGTGAATATGTTCCGTGCGTGTTGTATCGTTGTGTTCACCAAGAAAAACAAGAATAACAAGACGAAACATATAGAACGCTGTCAATCCTGCAACAAAAAAAGCAATCACCGGAATAAAATTATGTCCTGTGAGATGCCCGAATGCAAGTGTGCCTGCAAGAATTTCATCTTTACTTAAAAATCCCGATGTAAATGGTACGCCGGAAATGGCAAGCGTGAAGATGAGAAACGTCGCAAACGTAATCGGCATTTTATTTTTCAATCCGCCCATGTTGCGAATATCTTGTGCATCGGTATGATGATCATGCTGATGGTGAAGCGCATGATGCATTGCATGAATTACAGAACCTGAACCAAGAAACAATCCGGCTTTAAATGATGCATGTGTTACAAGATGAAAGAATCCCGCACCAAACGCGCCGACACCTAATCCCATTACCATATAACCAAGTTGGCTCACGGTTGAATAGGCGAGAACTTTTTTAATATCATTTTGAGCTATGGCGATTGTTGCAGAAATAAAAGCAGTAATGGCGCCAATGTATGCAATAAACACAAGCGCATCCGCAGTGAGCATTGGAAATGTGCGAGCAACAAGATAGACGCCGGCGGCAACCATCGTTGCAGCATGGATCAATGCGCTGACCGGAGTCGGACCTTCCATTGCATCAGGCAGCCAGACGTGCAACGGGAATTGCGCAGATTTTCCGACCGCGCCGCAGAAAATTAAAATGCCTGCTGCAGTTAACCACACATTGCTTTGAAACGGAATATTGCCGCTTGCCATCGCTGAAAAAATTCCGTCAAAGGACAGCGTGTGGTAGTGTGTCCATAAAATCATAATGCCGATAAAAAATCCGAAATCGCCGACACGGTTTACGATGAACGCTTTCTTCGATGCATCGGATGCAGATTTTTTTTCATACCAATGACCGATAAGCAAGTACGAACTCAGCCCGACCAATTCCCAAAACACATACATCAAGAAATAGTTATTGGTGATAACAATACCGAGCATCGAAAAGGAAAAAATTCCGAGATAGGCAAAGTAACGGGAGTAGCGAACATCGCCGCGCATGTACTCTGTTGAAAACAAATGCACCAGAAAACTTACCAGCGTTACCACCACCAACATAATTGCAGTGAGATTGTCAATCATAATGCCGAGTTCGATTTTCAGTGGACCGATACCCGGAACAATGTGGAAATCAACCCATGTAAAAGATGCATTAAGAACTTCATCGTGAAACGACACCACTTTTGCAATCAGAATAACAACAGAAAAGAACAGTGACAATCCCAAGAGAGAAAGAGCAATCCGATCGCCTTGTTGCGGAAGTTTTTTGCCGAAGAAAATCAGCACAATGAAACTAAGCAGAGGGAGAAATAAAATAGCAACTGCTAGTTGAAGTAGTAACGTGTGAGTCATAAGTGTCGTAACAAAAATTTATTCTATTGTGGGTAAATACCCCGCCGCTTGCGGCGTGATGTCATTCCCGCACGTTTTTGGCGGGAATCTATTCTGTGGATGCCCGATAAAAACATTCGGGCATGACAAATACTCCGCAGCTTGCTGCGGAGATTTTTATTAGTCTTTCATCATAGCAATTTCATCCACATTAACTGTGTTGAATTGCTTGTAGATATTCAAAACAATAGCCAACGCAATTGCCGCTTCTGCAGCAGCAAGGATGATGACAAAAATTGCCGCAAGGTGTCCGTCAAGTTTCATTCCGCCGAAACGAGAGAACGCAACGAAATTAATATTTGCAGCGTTAAGAATCAGTTCTATTCCCATCAATACCATAATAGCATTGCGGCGTGTTAACACAGCATACACGCCGAAGGAAAAGAGCACTGCGCTAATACAGAGAAAATGATACAATGTAATTGTCATAGAGAATTCCAAATTTCAAAAAAACATCCTGCCAAAAATTATTAAGTTCTCACTGAAAAAGAGAGAATCACGGTGGGTCAGACATTCTTGTCTGACGTTTTTTATAAAATTTTTGACAGACAGGAATGTCTGTCCTACCAATCCTTGACTTTTTCAGCACGAACTAATTAGAATTTACTTTTTCTTTTCTTGCAATCATTGCCGCGCCGATAATAGCCACAAGCAACACAACTGATGCAACTTCAAACGGAAGCACGTACGTTGTAATTAACGCTTCGCCAATTTTGGGTGCAGTTGATGGAGCGCTTGCCGCTGCGTTCCCACCTCCCACTGACCAATCGGTAACCCAAAATACGCCGAGAATAATTCCGATGAGCGATGCAACTAAAATAGTAGCGGGCAACACTTGCATTGTTCCGGTTTTTATATCAACACTCACAACTTTATTCGTTAACATCACGCCAAAAAGTATCAGCACCATAATACCGCCAACATAGACGAGCACTTGCGTAATCGCCAAAAAATCTGCGCTGAGTAACACATAGATTCCCGCAACACCGAAAAAAGTAAAGAGCAATGAAAATGCTGCATACACAATGTTGCGCGAAAAGACTACCACACCTGCCGAAGCAATGGTGATGAATGCGAAAAAATAAAAAATAATATCGTAGAGCGAAAGTTCGGAAAACATAATTGTTATTGTTGTGTTGGTGGCGTATCCGTTGGTGATGGCGGAATTACAGAAGATGCTTGTTCAGATGCAGCTTTGTCGGCAGCGGATTTTTGTGCTGCAGCTTGAACTGCTGCAACTTTTGCTGCCTCCGCGGCAGCTGCTTTTTTTACCGCATTCGCCGCGGCGAATTCTTCCATTTTTTTCGCTTTCAATTTCGCTGTTTCAATTTCAGCCGGCGCCATTGTGCTGTAACTATAAATTAAATCATGTCGATCATATTCAGAAAATTCGTACACATCAGTCATCTTAATACAATCTGTCGGACACGGAGGAACGCACAGCCCGCAGTAACAGCACTTTGCAATATCAATGGTGAACACTGGAACATGCAATCTCTTCTTCTGTCCTGTTGATGTAGTACCAAGATTATCTTCCGGTGTGGATTTGATTGTTTCGATGTGAATACAATCTACCGGACATGCCATGGCGCATTGATCGCATCCGATGCAATCATCCATGTTGACATACAGGCGATTCCGCGCACGTTCCGGCAGCACTTTTTTTACCGTTGGATATTGAATGGTTACGACAGGATGAAACATATTCCTGAACGTAATGCCCATGCCGACGGACGCCGAGTACAGTGCGCGATAAATTCCTGAAAAATATTCTGCTATTGCAGTCATAAAAATTCTAATTAGTTCTCGTTGAAAAAGTCATTGCGATCCGCCGAAGGCGGAGAAGCAATCTTTTCTTCAAATTTTTAAGATTGTGCCGAAGGCATTCCGTTGGAACTTCGACAAAAAACGTCTCGCAATGACGCGCAAAGAGTATTTCAGTGAGAACTACTTACTTATTTCGAGAAATAATTTTTTATTGTCATTACCATACAAGAACAACGCCAACACCGATGACACAGAACAATGCAATCGGCGTCAACACTTTCCACGAGACATACATCAATTGGTCAACGCGCAAACGCGGAAGAGTCCAACGGAGCCAAATATTCAAACAGACAAACACCATACCTTTTGTTACAAACCAAAAAACATCCCACATGCCGCCGGAAAGAAAATGTCCGAACGGACTTGCCCATCCGCCAAAAAATAAAATTACTGCGATTGCCGAGACTAAAAACAAGTTGGCATATTCCGCGAGATAAAAAATTGCGAACTTCATTCCGCTGTATTCTGTATTGTACCCTTGCACAAGTTCTGATTCGGCTTCGGGAATATCGAACGGCGTGCGATTCACTTCAGCCATCGAACAGACATAATAAATCAGAAACAAAATAAGCATGAATGGGAACAACGAAAGTTTTTTCATCAACGGAAGCGAGCCGCCGAAAATTAACCAATGCTGAATACCGCCCGTTTGAAATTTGCTGATCTCCTGCGTACTCAACGAACCGACAATCATCACGACGGCAAGAATGACAAGCGCGGTAGGAATTTCGTAACTAATAATTTGTGCCGCCGAACGCATCGCGCCAAAGAGCGACCACTTGTTATTCGATGCCCATCCTGCCATTAAAATTCCGACAACGACAAACGACGAAACAGCTACCAAATAAAACAAACCGAGATCAACACTGCTGCCGACATACTGACTGCTGAACGGCAGAACCGCAAACGACGCATACGTTCCAACAAAAACTAAATACGGTGCCAAGATAAATAATAATTTATTCGCCGCAGTCGGAATGATATCTTCCTTTTGCAATAATTTCAGAATATCTGCGAACGGTTGCAGCGTGCCATGCCATCCGGTGCGCATATACGCAACACGATTTTGCATGTGTGCTGCCATTTTCATCTCGACGTAAATTGTAACCAATGCATACGGCAGAATGAACACGAGCGGCAACGCGCTCAACACGATGTGCGCAAGAATTGAATCACCAAGTATTGAAAAAATAAATTGTTCCATGTTCCGTGTTTCAGTTATCAGTTATCAGTGAACAGCTATCAGTAAAAAATTTTTCTGCTGCACACTGTTTATCATTTAT
>CAYHZL010000099.1:0-12769 GCA_964361075.1 uncultured Chitinophagaceae bacterium | reverse complement strand
GGTACATTTTTTTAACGAGTTACCAAATTACTGGAACAGCAAAAAGAAAAAATAGGTGAATTATTATCGGATGGTAACAATTCAATAATATTCAAAGAGTATATTGTTGCACAGTATAGTTTGTAAATATTATTCACAGTTCAATTCACAATCATTTAATAACAAGGAGATAAATATGAAACTTGCCATACGCCTTCTGGTGCTAATGTTGATTCTGAGTGCGTCTGTATTCGCACAAGGAGTTACAACTGCTGCACTCAATGGTACGGTGACCGACAACAACGGTCAACCTTTACCCGGTGTAAATGTTATGGCTGTACACCAACCTAGCGGAACAAAATATGGAGTTACAACTCGTGGAGACGGACAATTTAATCTTCCGAACTTACGAGTCGGTGGTCCATATACAGTCAGTGTTTCGATTTTGGGATTTGCCAAACAAGAACACAAAAACATTAATTTACAATTGTCTCAAACTATGCGTCAGGATTTTCGACTAACACAGGAAGACGTACAAATTGGAGCAGTTGAAGTAACAGCAGAACGCAGCAACATATTAAATGCTGCCAGAACCGGCGCTGCAACATCGGTGAGCAGAAATGCAATTGAAGCACTTCCCACTATCACCAGAAAAATCCAAGATTTTTCGCGGTTGACACCTCAATTCAGCGGTAATAATTCATTCGGTGGCATGGATAATCGTTACAACAACACAACGATTGATGGTTCATATTTTAATAACTCTTTTGGATTGCAGGGACAACCCGGAGATCGAACGAACGTCGCGCCTATTTCTATTGATGCTGTTGAGCAAGTACAGGTGAACATTGCTCCTTATGATGTTCGTCAAGGAAACTTTGTTGGTGCTGGAATTAACACAATCACCAAAAGCGGAACAAATGAAATATCCGGCTCAGCATATTACTTATTCCGCCATCAAGGTTTAGTGGGACAAAAAGCGGGTGATGTTGAATATAAACCCGGTACATTTAAGTACAACCAAATTGGCGTGCGTATTGGCGGACCGATAATTGAAAATAAGTTATTCTTCTTCGGAAGTTTTGAAAGTGATAAAATCAGCCAGCCAGGAACTTCATTTACGACAAGAGCTACCGTTACCGATTCTGTTTTTGGAAATACAACAAGAGTATTAGACTCTGATATGAGCGGGCTAAGTAGTTATTTAAAATCCAAATTTGGATATGAGACAGGACCGTACAAAGGATACAACAACGAAACTCCTGCCCTTCGTTTTCTCTCCAAGCTGGACTATAACTTAGATGATAAAAATAAAGTAACACTTCGTTATATTCATCTCAATTCAAAAACAGATGTGTTGTCATCAAATTCTAACTCGTTGGGATTTGGCTTTCGAAATGGTACTACCAATTCCTTAAATTTTCAAAACTCAAACTACCAAATTGGAGAAAATATTCGAAATATTATTGGTGAATGGAATAGCATTCTTGGTGATAATATGTCGAACAATCTTATCGCCGGGTATTCGTATCATGATGAAAGTCGTGACTCACGAGGTACATTCTTCCCACTTGTTGATATTCTTGATCCAGGGACTAAAACGACCTATACCTCGTTTGGCTTTGAACCATTTACACCGAGCAACGAACTGCGTTATAGCAGTTATCAATTACAAGATAATTTTTCCTACTCTTTAGGTAATCATTATCTTACACTTGGTGCAAGTGTAGAAAAATATAAATCAGAAAATATTTTCTTTCCGGGCGCGCAAAGTGTGTATGTCTACAACTCGCTTGCGAATTTCTATACTGCCGCAGATGGATACATAGCAAATCCAGCTCGAACAACTTCCGCAGATAGTGCAAGACTATTCCAGGTTCGTTGGACAAACATTCCGGGATTGGTAAAACCACAACAAGATTTGAAAGTTCTCTATACTGGTGTCTATGCACAGGATGAATATCAATTGACAAAAGATATAAAGTTCTCAGTCGGATTACGACTTGATGTTCCAATCTTCGAAAAAACCGGATTTAAAAATGCTGAAGTTGATACAATGAAATTCCTAGATGAAAATGGAAAGACTGTCAAGTATAGTACAGATAAACTTCCCAACGCAAATATTCTCTGGTCACCGAGAGTTGGTTTTAACTGGGATGTTACCGGCGAACGTACAACACAAGTTCGTGGTGGAACAGGTATCTTCACCGGCAAACCGGCTTATGTTTGGATATCAAATCAGATTGGTAACAATGGTATTCTTACCGGCTTTGAATCGTCAACCAATACGAAGAATAGACCGTTCGATCCGAACCCAGATCGTTACAAACCGACGACTGTATCTGGTGCACCAGCATCCAGCTATGAATTAGCGTTAACCGATCCTGACTTCAAGTTTCCTCAGTTGTGGAGAAGCAATATCGCTGTTGATCAACAACTTCCATATAATGTTACCGCAACTGCAGAGTTTTTATACGGCAAAGATGTAAATGGTGTTTACTACATTAACGCCAATCTTCCTGCGGCAGATACAGTGTTTGTTGGAGTTGATAGTCGCCCACGTTGGAAGAAAACTGACAGAATCAATTCAAAAATTCCTAATGCAATCGTAATGAAAAATGAAAATGTCGGTTATTCCTGGAATGCCGCTTTTTCATTAGAAAAAGCATTTAGCGATGGTTGGTTTGCCAAAGCAGCGTACAGTTATGGTGTATCAAGAAATACAGTTGATCCAGGTTCCATTGCTTCAGGTTCTTGGTACAATAATGCACAAAGTGGAAATCCGAATAATCCGGGTGTTGGATATTCTCAAAATTCTCCCGGACATAGAGTTTTTGCTACAGCTTCTTATCGTGCAGAATACTTTGATATTGGTGCAACGACAGTTTCAGTATTTTGGGAAGGTCGCACAATCGGCAACGCCAGCTATAGATTTAGCGGAGATTTGAATGGTGATAAAGGTTTCAGTAATGATTTGATTTATATTCCCAAAGATCAGTCAGAGATGAATTTTAAAGATCTTACTAAAACAACAACCGCTCCTGCTTTTACTGCGCAAGAACAAGCAGATGCGTGGGAAAAATATATCAAACAGGATGATTATTTAAATGCGAACAGAGGTAAATATGCTGAACGTGGTGCTGTATTTATGCCAATGGTATTTAGAGCTGATCTCAGCATTACGCAAGAAGTATTTACTGAACTTTTTGGTAAACGTAATTCGTTACAAATTAGAGCTGATATTTTGAATTTCACCAACTTGTTAAACAAGAATTGGGGACTCAGTCAGCGTTTTGTAACAACCCAGCCGTTAGTTAATGTTACTTCAGCTACTGATACAAAAGTAACATATCAATTGGCAAAATCTGGTGCAAATTTAATTGATCACACGTTTGATAAAACAGCTGATGTTGATGATGTATTCAGAATTCAACTTGGCATACGTTATACTTTTAATTAACATGTCTGTTTCATGTAAAGTCCCGCTCACCTTAAGGGCGGTTCTCAAAATCCAAAAGGAGCGTCATTCTGAGGAGCGAAGCGACGAAGAATCCAGTTTTTTATCCAAAAATCAAGGAATGGATTCTTCGCTTCGCTCAGAATGACATTGAACAACTAATTTTTAGAACTGCCCTTAAGTGAGCGGGACTTTTTTTTGTGATACAGTATATTACCAAAAAAAAATCCCCCCCAACCCCCTTTGTAAAGGGGGAATAAGAATGTAGAAATCCCCCTTGAAAAGGGGGAAAGAAGGGGGATTTTTAGAATCAACAATTTCATTGAGTAGTTACGTTAAAAAATATTTATATAAAACCTGACAAGTCTTTAAGACTTGTCAGGTTTTTTTCTTAGTAATAAACCCATGAAAAATATTTCAATAAAGATTTTATTTTCCTTATTCATTCTTGTTGCACGTTGCACTGCATGGAACATCCCTTCGGGACAAGAACAACACACGACGTTCATAGTTTCTTTCGATGGATTTCGATGGGATTATTTGAATCGAGGCATCACACCGAACATTGCGAAATTACAGCACCGCGGTGTTTCTGCATTATCGCTGCGTCCTGCTTTTCCAACAAAAACATTTCCAAATCATCTTACACTGTTGACCGGTGTCTATCCGGAACATCACGGAATATTGCACAACGAGTTTTTGAATCCACGCACCAGCGAGCGTTACAGAGTCGGAGATACAAGTGCAGTACGAAATAGTACATGGTACAATGCTGAAATGATTTGGGAAACTGCCGCGCGTCAAGGTGTGAAGACAGCAAGTTATTTCTGGCCCTGTTCCGATGTTCATAAAAAAACTGGCGAGCCAACATATCTTGAAAGTTATGATCGCAACCGTCCTTATCTTCAGCGAGTGAACGATGCACTTGCATGGCTCCAACTTCCGAAGGAACAGCGCCCGCAATTTATAGCATTGTATTTTGAAGAGACAGATAATCAAGGGCATGAATTTGGTCCGAATTCTCCGCAAATAAATTTTGCAGTGCAACAAATGGATAGCATCGTCGGTCTGCTTGTTCAAGGAATTGAACATTTGGGTCTACTTGATGCCACGAATATTATTCTTGTCTCGGACCATGGCATGACGGAAATTGATACGAGCCGCGTGGTGAACATTGCCTCATTTCTTCCAAACGTAAAAGTTCAATACTCCGGTTATGGACAAGTGATGATGATTCAACCGCAGAAAGGTGAAGAGGAAAAAGTGTATTCCGTTTTAAAAGGAAATGAACGGCATTACCGTGTGTTTAAAAAAGAATCAATGCCGGAATATTATGAATTCTCTGAGCACCCATTTATTTTACCAATAATTCTTGTTGCCGATCTTGGCTGGACGTTGACCAACAGAGAGCTTTCATCGAAAGAACGTTCGACATTTGGGAAAGGGAATCACGGTTACGAAAAAGATTGTCTGGATATGCACGGAATTTTTGTTGCCGCCGGTTCGGATTTCAAAAAGGATTTCAGAACCGGTACGCTGTGGAATATTGATGTGTATCCGCTGTTATGTACAATTCTCAAAATCACTCCGGCAAAAAATATTGATGGAAATTTAGAACGAATTGGTTTTATCTTGCGTTAAAGGTGGTACTCGTACAATGGAAAAAAATAATTTTTAGTGAACCACATAGACACATAAGGGCACATAAAAACTATCACATTTAATATTAACCACAGATGACGCAGAAAAAAAACGGATTCACACAGAGAAGTTAAATAATGTATTCCGTGAGCATCAGTGTTGTTACCGTGTCATCTGTGGTTAATGTTTTTATTCAATCAAAAAAATTTCAGTTAAAAAAATATGTGGAATCCGTTGCATAAAAAATCTTCGATGAGTAGTTACTTAGTTTTTATTATTTGGTATTATTTAGCAGGACAATTATGAAAATCTATACTAAAACAGGCGACGCAGGAGAAACATCGCTTTTTGGCGGGAAGCGCGTTCCGAAAGATGACCTTCGCATTGAAGCATACGGAACGATTGACGAACTGAATTCCATCATTGGTGTTATTCGTGCAATGCAACTGCACGAAGAGATTGATGTCATTCTTGAACGGCTTCAACATGATTTGTTTGTGATCGGCGCCGATTTAGCAACGACAACTTCACATACAAGCGCCTCCATACCAAGAATTAAAAATTCAAACATTACTGTATTGGAAAAAATAATAGATACGATTGACTCAAAACTTGAACCGCTGAAAGTTTTTATTTTGCCGGGCGGTACGCTTGCCTCTTCGTATTTGCATTTTGCGCGAACTGTGTGCCGCCGTGCAGAACGCGGCGTGGTGCATCTTTCACACTCTGAAGAAATTAATAATCACGTCGTCATCTATCTCAATCGCCTTTCTGATTTGCTCTTTGTGTTGGCTCGGTATGCAAATTTTTTAGAGAAGAAAGAAGAAGTGAAATGGAAGAGCGGGAAGAGGTGATTACAAGATTACAAGATTACAAGATTACAAGATTACAAGATTACAAGATTACAAGATTGAACACTTCCTTTGCAATATTGTAATTTTGTAATCAAGCAATTTCTCGTTATATTTTAATAGAAACTGATCTGCGAACGTTGAGTTCGCATTTTTATTGTTGATTAATTGATAAGGAAAATGATGTTAAGTTTTTTTAGCAAGTTATTCGGCAGCAAACACGAAAATGATATCAAGCCTATTCTTCCTTTAGTTGAAGAAATTAACACACACTTTGCAACTTACCAATCTCTTTCTGATGAACAACTGCGACTCAAAACAGAAGAATTCAAGAAAAGAATTGCAGAAGCAACGCATGAGACTGATCAAGAAATTCAATCGCTGAAAGAAAAGTTGCAATCAGCCGCATCGTACGAAGAGCGTGAATCACTCTATACTGAAATTGAAACTCTTGAAAAAGAGCAGCGCGAAATTATTAGTGATATGTTCGATGAACTTCTTCCTGAGGCATACGCCGTTGTGAAAGAAACATGTCACCGTTTAAACGGTTCGATGATTGAAGTGATGGGAAATAAAATTCTTTGGGAGATGGTGCCGTTTGATGTGCAGTTGATCGGCGGTATTGCGTTGCATCAAGGAAAAATTGCGGAGATGGGAACCGGCGAAGGAAAAACATTGGTTGCATCGCTGCCGCTCTATTTGAACGCACTTGCAGGCAGAGGCGTGCATCTTGTTACGGTGAACGATTACCTTGCCAAGCGCGACAGTGAGTGGATGGGAAAAATTTTTGAATTTCACGGACTCACTGTCGGCTGTATTTTGCAGAATATGGATTCTGCCGAACGCCGCATCCAATACAATTGTGATATTACCTACGGCACGAACAATGAATTTGGTTTCGATTACTTGCGCGACAATATGGTGCTGACGCCCGACGATATGGTGCACCGTGGTCATCATTTCGCAATTGTTGACGAAGTTGATTCCGTGTTAGTTGATGAAGCGCGAACACCGCTCATCATCAGCGGTCCGGTAGAAGTTGATGATCAGAAATTTAATGAAATGAGACCGCGTGTCGACCGGTTAGTGCAAACGCAAAAAAATCTTGTCGCAAAGTTTGTTGGTGAAGCAGAAAAACTTTTTAACGATAAAAAAGAAAAAGAGGCAGGTGTTTTATTTTTACGGGCATATCGCGGCGATCCGAAAAATAAAAAACTTGCAAAATTATTTGCTGATGGTGCGGCAAAGAAGCTGATGCTTTCTGCCGAATCGGAATACATGGCTGAACAAAATAAACGCATGCATGAAATTGACGACGTAATGTATTATGCGGTTGATGAAAAAAATCATTCGATTGACCTGACGGAACAAGGACGCGATACGCTGTCGAACGGATTAGATAAAGACTTTTTTGTTCTTCCTGATATTGGAACAGAAGTGAGTACGTTTGAAAATGATGATTCTGTCTCCGAGATTGAAAAGCAGCGGCGCAAGGATGAAATCAACAAACTCTACGCCGAACGAAGCGACCGCATTCATACTGTGCGTCAATTGTTACGCGCCTACGCGCTGTACGAAAAAGATGATGAGTACGTTGTTACCGACGACGGCAAAGTAATGATTGTCGATGAATTTACCGGACGCGTGCTGCAAGGCCGCCGCTACTCCGATGGTTTGCATCAAGCCATCGAAGCGAAAGAAGGCGTGAAAGTTGAACGCGATACACAAACGCTGGCAACGGTGACGCTGCAAAATTATTTTCGTCTGTATAAAAAATTAGCCGGTATGACCGGTACTGCCGAAACCGAAGCTGCTGAATTTTATGAAATTTATAAACTTGATGTTGTTGTTGTTCCGGCAAATAAAAAAGTTGTTCGCGAAGACAGAGAAGATGTGGTCTATAAAACGAAACGCGAAAAGTACAATGCGCTGATTGCTGAAATTGAACGGCTGAAAGAAAAACGTCAGCCGGTGCTTGTTGGTACAACGAGCGTTGAAGTGTCCGAAACAATCAGCAGGATGTTGAAACGAAAAGGTGTAACGCACAATGTGCTGAATGCAAAGCAGCATCAGCGCGAAGCGGAAATTGTTGCGAATGCCGGTTTGCCCGGCGCTGTAACAATTGCAACGAACATGGCGGGACGCGGAACCGATATCAAACTTGGTCCCGGCGTGAAAGAAGTGGGCGGCTTGTGTATCATCGGAACTGAACGTCACGAAGCACGCCGTATTGATCGTCAGTTGCGCGGTCGTGCCGGACGACAAGGCGATCCGGGTATGACGCAATTTTTCCTTTCGCTCGAAGATGATTTGCTGCGCTTGTTCGGCAGCGATAGAATTGCAAGCATCATGGAACGCATGGGATTGGAAGAAGGGGAAGTGATTCAGCATTCGATGATTACGAAATCAATCGAGCGCGCGCAGAAAAAAGTTGAAGAAAATAATTTCGGTATTCGTAAGCGTCTGCTTGAATATGATAACGTGATGAATCAACAGCGCGAAGTTATTTATTCAAAGCGGCGACATGCATTGCTGGGCGAACGTTTGAAAGACGATATCATCGCAATGCTTTCTGATTATGTTGACGAAGTTGTAGAGCAACATTATGATGAAGGAGATCTCAATGAAATGTTGGATGAGTTGCGCGTCAATCTTCTGGTTGATGTAAAAATGACACCGACTGAATTTCAAGAACTCGGAAAAGATGGTGTAAAAGATCATGCCATGAAAGCGGCGCTCGAATTTTACAAACGGAAAGAAGAGATGGTTGGTTCGGCAACGATGTCTGCCATCGAAAAAATGGCGATGCTGCAAGTGATTGATTTGCGCTGGAAAGAACATTTGCGTGAAATGGATGACATGAAAGAAGGAATTCATCTGCGCGCGTACGGTCAGAAGGATCCGATTCTTGAATACAAAGGCGAAGCGTTCGGCATGTTCACCGAACTTCTCGGTATGATTAACAAAGAAGCATTGAATCTTGTGTGCAAACTCTTCCCGGAAAATCAGCAAGAGCTGCAGATGCGGCGTTCAACACGACGTCCGCAGATGACACTGACCCACGCATCCGCCGACGGACTCGGTTTTCAAGGAAGCCCGGAAGAAGCGGAAGCACGAGCGCAAGAAGCAGCGCCGAAAGTGCAACAACTTCACGCTGAACAAAAAGTTGGGCGGAACGATCCGTGTCCTTGTGGAAGCGGAAAGAAATATAAAAATTGCCATGGCGTATAACTTCAATAAAAATATTTTTATTTTTAGTAACTGATGTTACGCACGTTGGGAAAATGTCTAAAACATTAAGGTCGTCATGCCCGAATGCTTTAATCGGGCATCCATTATGTAGATTCCCGCTAAAAACATGCGGGAATGACGGTTGGTTTTTCATCTTTGCGTAACGTGAGTTAGTAACTACACGGCGTAAATGTTGATTCAAAAAATCCCCCTAACCCCCTTTTCAAGGGGGAATAAGAGCGAGGAAATCCCCCTTGAAAAGGGGGTGTTCCGATTTGTTTTTTAATCGGGACGGGGGATTCATTTTCTTAGGAAATACTGAAATTATGCTAAGCATGCATACGCACAAAAAACACGCTGAGTGGTTACAAAATATTTTTATTTTATTTCTATTGTTTAGTATCGGTTGCGGAACGGCGCATAGCGTGCAGCGTGCAAATTCCAAAGGAGTGACGTTGCAACAAAAACTTTCTCCGCGAGTGAGCGCATGGATTGAGAGAGTTGAAGCACAGCATGATACAACATCCAACATTGATGTTGTGCTTTCTTTGAACGATACAACCGGCATTCGTGCTGTCATTCCAAAAATAGTTATTGCGAACGCCGCCGTTGCAACTCTTTCAGCAACAAGCAGCGACATTCGTACACTATGCTCATTGAAACAGATTTTGTATATTGAAATATCAAAACAATTTTTTCCAAAAAAAGATTTTTCACCACAAAGACACTAAAACACAAAGAAAAAACATAGCCACATTCGCCGCGGCGAATGTGGCATAAAAACTTCATTGAGTAATTACAACTGAACAAAATAGGAGCCATGATGAAGCGACAATATTTTATCACCCTTGTCATTTTTGCAGCTACAATTAGTTATGCCGGTGGCGGATTATCTTCATATCAATTAAAAAAGTTTGATATAAAACTTCAGGATATTGTTTCGAATCATCCCTCTCTTCAAAAGCAATCACAGAGTAAGTATTACGATGTTGTCGTGTATTCGCGTTCAACAGAAGAAGCGATTGCAATTCATGTGATGCCGCAGTCAGTTCTTCCAGAATTTTTTACAGCGAAAGTAACGGCAGATCAATTACTTCAACTGAGCACTCTTGAAAGTGTGAAGTATATCGAATCTCCCCGCATGTATAAACCATTGCTCGATAAAAGTCTTGTGGAAATGAAGGTTGATAAACTTCATACAGGAACTGTGAACAACACGCAGTATAAAGGAAAAGGTGTTATTGTAGGAGTTATTGATAGTGGTATTGATTGGAAGCATCAAGATTTTAGATTGGATAGTGATACAACAAAATCCAGAATTTTATTTTTGCTGGATCAAACAACAGGAAAGGAATTTTCGCAGCTACAAATTAATAATGAGATTGATGGAACACCGGCAAATATTGTTGACGAAAAAGATAATATCGGACACGGAACACACGTTGCAAGTACGGCTGCCGGTGATGGTTCTGCTTCAAGCGGATTGTACAAAGGTGTTGCACCGGAAGCTGATTTGATTATTGTGAAGGCGGGCGATGGCGGTTTTTCATCAACAAATATTATTAATGGAATTACATACATTCGCCAAAAAGCTGATTCGCTGAAAAAACCGTTTGTCATCAATATGAGTTTGGGCGGACATGATGGTGCGCATGATGGAACGACTGCTGAAGAAAAAACCGTTGATGTAGAATTGAAAAATGTTGGACGTGGAATTGTTATTGCTGCAGGCAACGAAGGATCGGACGCAATTTATACGGGAGGAACTTTGGCGCAAGGAGGTACGGCAAGTTTTCAATTAACAGTACCGGTCTATACGGCAGCAAGCGGTGCGCTGAATGATTATTTTGTTTTTTCGATGTGGTACAAATCCGGCGATCAGATTACAGTAAATGTAACATCACCGAATGGTTCAGTTGTAACTGCGGCAACCGGTGTACGTCAAACAATTGAAACAGCATCCGGTGATGGCGCTGTAGATCTTTCCAATGCATCGAGCGGAGTTAATCCAGTGAACAGCGCAAACGAATGTGCGATTCAAATTTATGATAACAATGCCGCTAAACCGCCGCGCAATGGAGTGTGGAAAATTACATTGACAGGAAAAACAATTACACAAGACGGATTGTATGATGTGTGGCTTGCCGGTTCATCTATTAAAGCTGATGCTGATGGTGCATCTCCGGAAATTACCACCGGCGCAATTTTTTCAAAATTAGTTGGAATGCCGGCGACATCAAAAGATGGAATTACTGTAGGTGCGTATGTTTCAAAATGGAGTTGGACAGCTATTGATAGTAAAAAATACAGTTATGCTGGAACAGATCGCACAAACAATTATGCGACATTCAGCAGTATGGGACCGACACGCGATGGACGACAGAAGCCCGATGTGAGTGCACCCGGACAAGCAATTGCGGCGGCACTTTCAACATCTTTTTCTGCAGCAGTAAACGTAACGTTGCCCGGCGGCAAGTATCTTATTGAGCAAGGGACAAGCATGGCGACACCGCATGTTACTGGTCTCATTGCGCTGATGCTGCAAGCAAAACCGACACTGACTTCAGCACAAATAAAAAATATTTTGCAAAGCACTTCGCGCAAAGATGCCTTGACCGGTACAGTACCGAACGCACAGTGGGGTTATGGGAAAGTTGATGCCGTTGCCGCGATGGGTGCAGTTCTCTCCGTTCAAAAATCAGACGATGCCGTTCCGCAAAAATTTTCGCTGGAACAAAATTATCCAAATCCATTTAACCCTTCAACAGTGATCAGTTATCAGTTACCAGTGAACAGTGTTGTTACATTAAAAGTGTACGATGTTCTTGGAAAGGAAGTAGCAACACTGTTGAATGAACATCTTGTTGCGGGAACGTACACAGTGCGTTTTGATGCGAGCGTACTTTCATCAGGTGTGTATTACTATACTGTGCGAAGCGGCGAATTTGTTTCAACTAAAAAAATGGTACTGCTGCGATAGGCGTACCTTATTCTTTCACGAAGTGATGGTGGCGAAGCCATCCCTTCGGGACTTTGCCACATCTTTTAATTTTACTATTATGGAATCTAACTTATACCACTACAAAGCTCGTGTTACGGATGTGCACGATGGCGACACCTGTACCGTTGATATTGATCTCGGTTTTTCAATCTGGATGAATGGTGAGAAACTGCGATTGAATCGTATTAACGCACCGGAGTTGACCGGCTCATCGAAAAAAGCGGGAATGGCGTCGAGAGATTTTTTACGCAAAATAATAATGGGAAAAGAACTTACTCTCGAAACAATCAGAGACAAAAAAGAAAAGTACGGTAGATATCTTGCAGAACTTTGGGTGTTGGACAAATCCGGCAAGCGAATAAATATTAACGACCTGCTTGTTGAAAAAGGTTTTGCAGAATATAAAAAATATTAACTATTCAGCACATACTGGTTTGTTAATAGAACACGTGAGCGAAGCCATCACTTCGTGAGATAATACAGATGAAACTGGTTTACACGGATTCGATTTTCTTTCTGTTATTCTATTAGGGGTAAATACCCCGTCCCGCCTTGCGCATTGGCGTCAACTTAACTCGTGATTACTGAGGGGAAGAAGATGTGCAAACA
>CAYHZL010000098.1:0-12821 GCA_964361075.1 uncultured Chitinophagaceae bacterium | reverse complement strand
GAATAAATAAAATCATAAAGAGAAATTAAGTTGACGCCTATGCGCTGTACGGGATGCCGTACAGCGGCATTTTTTATGAGCGAAGCAATCTTTTCTAGAAAATTTAAAGATTGTCCCGCTGTACGGGATTCCGTACAGCGGAACTTCGGCAAAAAACGCCTCGCAATGACTTTCTAATATGTATTTTTATGATAAATGTAAAAGATTGGGAAGAAAGTTGCAATAAGAATAATTAGGATTGTTCCGTTCATTATGTGGAAAATTTTTTTCGTCTGTTACGAATATAATCCACAAAAATAAATTGTCCAAGATTATTTAAGGAAGAATAGTATGCGCGTCCTTGATTCGCTTTTGTTAACTCTTCAATAAAATCAATAAGCGCCGGATCGCGCGCAACCATGAATGTGCTGATAATGATTTTTTCTCTGCGGCATGCAACTGCTTCATCTAAAGTTTTATTGATAATTTTTGGATCAAGTCCGTACGGATTTTTATATAACCGTCCCGCATCATCAAACATTGCGGATGGTTTGCCGTCGGTGATCATAAAAATTTGTTTGTTTGCATTACCGCACTTGCGAAGTAATTGTCTTGCAAGCTGCAAACCGGCACGTGTATTGGTGTGGTACGGTCCCACATTCAGAAAAGGAAGTTCGTTGATGCTCACAAGTTTCGCATCATCGCCGAATGTAACAAGTGCGAGATAATCTTTCGGATATTTCGTCATGATGAGTTCCGACAGTGCAAGCCCGACTTGCTTTGCCGGTGTGATGCGGTCTTCGCCGTATAGAATCATACTGTGGCTTACGTCGAGCATCAACACTGTTGCACATGAGGAAAGATTTTCGGTTTCGTACACTTCCAGATCATCTTCGGTGAGAGAAAAATTTTCAATGCCGTCACGTTTGAAAGCGTTGGTCATTGTGGAAGTGAGGTCAATATTCGTCGGCATGTCGCCGAAGTTCCATTTTTTTGTATCACTCAAACGGTCAACACCTTGTCCGGTATGCGGCGTTTCGTGAGTGCCAAGCGGATTCTTTTTTAGCGATGTGAAAATTTCTTTCAATGCATCTTGCCGGATTTTTTGGATTCCTTTGGTGGTGAGCGTCGGTACGCTATCAATTTCTTCGATGATACCAAGCTCTTTCATCTTTTCGATTAAATCTTCAAGCGAAAGATTTTCATCAAAAATGCCGTACTCCCGCGCAAGCTGACGAAGCCACTCGATAGCTTCTTCAACATCGCCGCTTGTTTGCATCAGCAACTGACTGAACAAGCTCATCAATTGTTCGAGCCGTTGCTCATCAGTCTGCGATTCGGGAGTCCATTGTGAATAAAGAAATTTCATAGAATTATGAAGGATGAATTATGAAGGATGAAAGCAAAATGGATTTTTTCATTGTTCATAATTTACCGAAGGCATCCCTTCGGGACATCCTTCATCCTTTGTATTTAATCTTCCATTTCAAATTTATTTCTGCCGGAAAAAATACTACCCACCATATCTTTGTAGAGCGTTACATGGTCAATTTCATCTTTTGCGATTTTAGAATTTTGATGAAGTCCATCGAGCACAAATTCCATCGCAGAGGCAAGTTGAAACTTATTTTCTTCATCAATCTTTAAATGTTTTTTTGTCAACTCACGCAGACCGCTTACCCGATTCAACTCTGTTAAGTACGCTGGCAGCGGCATATCATCGGCAACTTCGAGCGAATTTCCTGTTTCAAACCAGTTGACGATTGTACTATATTCATTTTGAATTTTTGGTTCTTGTTGTTGTGTGCGTTTTGGTTTCAGCAGCGGGTCAGGAAAATATTTCTTAAATGTTTCGCGTACAGCTTTTCCAATCAAGGCGCGTCCGACTTTGGTTGCGCCTTCTTGTTCACCTTCAAACACGAGTTCAATTTTTCCGGTGAGTCCGGGAAGCACATGTGGTAAATCGCAAATTCTCGGGACAATAATTTTTTCATTCAACACAATGGCGCGCCGTTCCGCATTGCTGATTAAATTTTCTATTGCTGAAATTGTTAAGCGCGCGCTCACACCCGATTTCTGATCGACGAATTCACTCTTGCGTGCTTCGAATGCAATGCTCTCAATAATTTCCTTAAAATAGTACGGCACATCAATTTTTGTTTCGCTGCGTGTTGTCCACGCTTCTTGTTCGGTAATTGTAATCGCTTCTTCGAGCGTGCGCGGATAGTGTGTCAGAATTTGTGAATCAATTCTATCTTTCAACGGTGTGATGATGTTGCCGCGATTTGTGTAATCTTCGGGATTCGCGGTGAAGATAATCATGATGTCGAGCGGAATGCGAATATTAAATCCGCGAATCTGCACATCTTTCTCTTCAAGAATATTGAAGAGACCAACTTGAATGCGTGGTTGCAAATCCGGCAATTCATTTATCGCAAACATACCGCGGTTGCTTCGCGGAACAAGTCCGAAATGAATTGCGCCTTCGTGCGAATAATGTAATCGCTGCGTTGCGGCTTTAATGGGATCAATATCGCCGATGAGATCAGCTATCGTAACATCGGGCGTTGCAAGTTTTTCACTGAAGCGCTGCGAGCGATGAATCCATTCAATCGGAGTTTCATCGCCATACTTTTCCACTTGATCAACACCAAATTTACTGACAGGCGCAAACGGATTGTCGTTGAGTTCGCTTCCTTTCACGATGGGAATGTATTCATCGAGAAGCGAAGGGAGCTGACGCACTAAACGCGTTTTTGCTTGTCCGCGAAGTCCGAGTAAAATAATATCATGTTTCGCAAGTAGCGCATTGACCAACGCCGGAATTACAGTATTCTCATATCCGATAATGTTGGGGAAAAGTTCTTCATTGTTTTGAATTTTCCGAATGAGGTTTTTACGAATTTCATCTTTGACAGGAAGAACATGATAGCCGCTGTTTTTTAATTCACCGAGCGTTGAAGGGTGAGACATGTATGCAAACTCCTTTTTATTTCAATATAAATTTCAAGTGTGCGAAAAGCAATTTCGTTTGTAAGTGCAAAGTGAAAGAAGTATTTTGTGTCATGAGTTTCCCATTATATAATAAAACATTAATTCTTCGGTTAAGTTCCATCGGCGATATTCTGTTGACGTCGCCGTTGCTTCGTATTTTTAGAAAAGCAGTCGGCAACGATGTGCGGGTGGATTTTGTTGTGAAAAAAGAATTTGCCGAGTTGATTAATTCCAATCATCATCTTTCTATCGTACACGAGTTGGATAGATCAAAAGGACTTTCTGGTTTACGTGAATTGAAGGAACGGTTACGAGAAGAACAGTACGATCTTATTATAGACATTCATGATAATCTTCGCACACGATACTTGCGTAGTTTTATTGGTGCGAAAAAAATCGTTGTGATGAATAAGCGCCAGTTCGAGCGTTGGGTGTTGGTGAATCTTCATCGGAATATCTACAAAGATAAAGTTCACGTTGCGGATCGCTACATCGAAACAGTCCGAGAGTTTGGAATTGAAAATGACGGCAAGGGGTTAGAAATTTTTATTCCAGACACAACGCTCTTTTCTATTTCCGGGAAAATAGCAAAGCTACGGTTGAATCTATACAATAGCGTTATCGGTATATGTCCCGGTGCCAAACATTTCACCAAGCGATGGCAGAAAGAAAAATTTGCCGAAGTCGGCGTGCGAGTTGCAAAAGAGTTGAACGCAAAAATTATTTTGTTCGGCGGCAAAGCGGAATTTGATGATTGCAATTTTGTAGCGCAGTATATCAACGAAAAAGTATCTGCGGATACAGCAACCAATTTTGCGGGCGAGTTTTCTTTATTAGAAACTGCGGCGGCGATGGAATTCTGCGATGTTGTTCTCACGAACGATAGCGGATTGATGCACCTTGCAACAGCAAAACAGAAAAATGTTATTGCAATTTTTGGTTCAACAGTGAAAGAATTCGGCTTTGCGCCGTATGGAACAGATTCTGTCGTGATAGAACGGCAAAATCTTGCATGTCGTCCCTGTTCGCATATCGGTCGCGCAGATTGTCCGAAAAAACATTTTCATTGTATGAAAGAAATTGGGGCAGAGGAAGTGTGGGTGGCAGTGAAGAAATCTCTTCAGCATGAATCGTGAAGTTTGGAACTCGTACTACTTTTCATTATTTTTGTTCAACAATTATGACTAAAATATTTAGTCGTCCCTTTAAAAGTCTTATTTACAAAGTAATGCCATGGATTTGTTTATCAAGAACGTGAAAATTTGAATTATTTCTGAATCATTTTATTATACTCATGGCATCACTCGCATTTTTTAAGGTTCGACTATTTATCATATTAATGGCAATCAGTGTTGCATGTATTGGTTGCGGAAAGAAAAAGGACTTTGTGACTTCAACAGGAGTAAAAGGCGAAGTAATTACAGAAGGAACAGGCGCACAGCCCAAACGCGGAGATAGTGTAATGGTTCATTATATCGGCTGGCTTGAAGATGGAAAAAAGTTTGACAGCTCGGTGGATCGAAAACAACCGTTCACATTCAGATTGGGAGTTGGTGAAGTAATTCAAGGATGGGATGACGGCGTTGCAACAATGAAAGTCGGCGGTAAAACAAAATTTACAATTCCTTCCGAACTTGGTTACGGGACGCGCGGCGCCGGCGGAATTATTCCTCCCAACGCAACATTAATTTTTGAAGTAGAACTATTGGAAATAAAATAATTGTATTCCACGAAGAACACAAAGAGGCACGAATAAGTTTTTAAATTCTTTTTTGTGTTACGTGGTGTCCTTCGTGGATGATTGCTTTTATGTTTCAAGAATACAAAAATAAAAAATGGCAAAACCTCATTTAATGATTCACATTCGTCCGGGCAAATGCGATTTCTGTGGCTGCTGCGTTGGCGTTTGTCCGGAAGATGCGATTGAATTGATGGAATCAGAAATTTCCATTATCGAAGACCGCTGCACAAATTGCCGCAAGTGTGTGTGGGCATGTCCGTGGGATGTGATTGAATTTCATCGTGATGGTGTTGCGCACTTGCCAAAAGAAATTAGTGCAAAAAATGTTGCAACAACTTTTTAAGAAACTATGAGTGTAAAATCCGAATATGACATTATTGTTGTTGGTGCGGGACCTGCCGGTTCTACCGCAGCAAAGTATGCTGCAGCCGGCGGCGCAAAAGTATTGATGTTGGAAAAAGATCGCGATGTCGGTTATCCGGTACGCTGCGGCGAAGCGGTAAGCCACGCAGGGTTAATTCAATTTATCCAGCCTGACCCGAAATTTATTGCATCAACAATTAATCGCTTCAGATTGTTTGCGCCGAACGGAAAATCAGTAACTCCGAAGTTGGATGGTGCCGGTTATGTTTTAGAGCGCCGTATTTTTGATTATGAAATTGCAAAACTTGCCGCTGCTGCCGGCGCCGAAGTTGTTACGAAAGCATACGTGTACGATTTGCTTCGCAACGAGAGCGGAGAAATTATTGGCGTACGTGCGCTCATCAAAGATGTAAAAGTTGATATCCGTTGCACAGTGGTAATTGCAGCAGATGGTGTTGAATCTCGCGTCGGCAAATGGGCAGGTATCAATACAACGTGTCATATTCATGATATGGAAAGCTGCGCGCAGATGACTGTCGCAGGAATTGAAGTTGAAGACGATGTGTTGGATTTTTATTTGGGACACGACTATGCGCCGGGTGGTTACTTGTGGGTTTTTCCAAAAGGAAAAAATACAGCAAACATCGGGTTAGGTATTTCGGTTGAAGATGCCAAAAAAAAATCTGCAATAAAATATTTGCAGGAATTTATGGAGAGGCGTTATCCGCATGCGGCAGTGCTGACACATATTGCCGGCGGAGTGCCGTGTGCAACAACGCTTCCGACAATTGTGAAAAATAATGTACTGCTTGTCGGCGATGCGGCACATCAAGTCAATCCGCTTTCCGGCGGCGGAATTATTTCCGGAATGATTGGCGGCATGATTGGGGGCGAGGTAGCAGCGGAAGCATTGCAACAAAATAATATTTCTTTTCTCGGTGAATACCAAAAGCGCTGGCAGAAACGACTCGGATGGCGGCATGATGCTTTCTATAATGTGAAGGAAGCGGCGAGTTCATTCGATGATGAAACATTGAATAGTATTTGCGACAGCGCACTCAAACTTCCTAAAGAGAAACAAACGCTCGGCGGAATTTTCCGCACAGCGATGTGGAACAAACCTTCCATTTTAATTGATGTCGCGAAAGTATTTTTCTCGTAATTAATGTTATCATAAAATGACTCTTTTGGTAGATTTACGCCTGCATGATAAAGGAACAATGACGAGAAATCACGGGACAGGTTTTAGAACATATGAAGACAAACTCCCACTATTATTCAACTCAATTTCAGATGTGTAGACAGTGTATAAAATAACCAAAACTACTAAATACGATTTTTCAGGTCAATCATATTCAACTTCTTATCCGAATTTGCATAAGTATCCTGCGACTATGATACCGCAGATTGGAATAGAAATTCTCAAAGAGTTGAATGTGAAAAAAGGAAGGTTACTCGACCCTTATTGCGGTTCGGGAACATCGTTTATTATTGGATTAGATCGTGGACTAAAAGAAATGTGCGGATACGACATCAATCCTTTGGCAGTGCTTATTTCGCGAACAAAATACACTAAGATTGATGTTGAAAGAGTTAAATTACTTCGTCAAAGATTGAGAAATAAGGTTTTTGAGTTTGTCAAAAAAGAAAAAAACCTAAAAGATATTTCTATTCCCCAATTTACGAATATTAATTTTTGGTATTCAAAACAAGTTCTTCTTAATCTTTCAATAATACAATATTTTATCAATAAGATAACCGATAAAAATATTAAAAGGATTTTTCTCGTTCCATTTTCTGAAACTGTACGTCAGTGCTCATATACCAGAGCAAACGAGTTTAAATTGTATCGTATCAAAGAAGAAGATATTATTCATTTTAACCCGGATGTCTTTGGAGTATATTTTGAAAAACTCAATACGGTTA
This sequence comes from uncultured Chitinophagaceae bacterium, assembly GCA_964361075.1. Classification (GTDB taxonomy): domain Bacteria; phylum Bacteroidota; class Ignavibacteria; order UBA10030; family UBA8401; genus CAYHZL01. Next base: position 5,818 of record CAYHZL010000098.1, on the reverse strand, counting down.
TTGAAGTGTATGAAAAATATTATTATCCAAAATTAGGCGAATCAAAGATCACCATTGATTATCAAAAATTTCCTCAACAAGAGAATTATTTTGATATAGTGTTAACGAGTCCTCCTTATGGTGATAGTTCTACTACAGTTGCTTATGGACAGTTCTCGAATTTTTCCAACCTTTGGCTTGGTATCAAAAATGCACGACAAATTGATAAGCTTTTGATGGGTGGAGATATGGTGAAAGATGTTTACCAAAACAGTTTAATTACCGATTATATCAATAGTGTTAAAAAAGAATCTATAAAGAGAGCATTACAGGTTTCGAGTTTTTATTTCGATTTAAGTTCTTCTATCAAAGATGTTGCAAAAAGTGTTAAAAAAAACGGCAAAGTGGTTTATGTCGTCGGAAATAGAACTGTAAAAAATATTCAGTTGCCAACCGACCAATTTATAGCCGAACAATTTATACAAAACGGTTTCAAACATATTTTAACATATGAGAGAGCATTAAGTAATAAAATTATGCCTGTAAAAAATTCGCCAAGCAATATTTCTGGCAATCATAAAACCACAATTATGAAAGAGTATATTGTGGTTTGTGAAAAAATGAGATGAAGGTGCATTTTAAAAACTTTATTTGGGTTGTTGTATCTGCTTTATTTTCAGTATTCTGCTTATCTATTGCACAAAATAAAAAATCCCGAAGTGAAATCGTCGATCTTCTTTCGGTTGATCCCACATTTGTTCTCGATATTCGCTACGCCACAGAAAACAATTTCACAAAACAAAAATTGTATCCGGTAGCAAAAGCAAAATTACGCAGAGAGGCGGCGGAAAGTTTGCACGTTGTGCAGAAGGAATTGCGTTCTCGAGGACTGAAATTAAAAATTTATGATGCATACCGTCCGCATTCCATTCAATATAAATTGTGGGCAATTGTTCCGAATGAAGATTTTGTCGCCAACCCGCAAAAAGGATCGCGGCACAATCGAGGCGCGGCTGTTGATCTAACAATTGTTGATATACACGGCAATGAATTGGAAATGCCAACGCCGTACGATGATTTTACCGAAAAAGCGGGTCACGAATACATGAATCTTTCCGAGCACGCACTTCGCAACCGAGCGCTGTTGAAAGATGTTATGACGAAACATGGTTTTCAGCCGATAAAATCCGAGTGGTGGCATTATGATTTTTCCGGATGGGAAAAGTTTGATGTGCTGGATGAACCGTTGGAATAACAATGTAACTGAAGTTACGCAAAACAAAATTTTTTTAGTGATGCCATGACTTTTGCTAATTGATATGCTATTAAACAGTAAATTTCTGCACATGTATCAGGTAAGTCATGGCATCATTTACGACAGAAACACATCTTGCGTAACATCAGAATGTAAAATTTTTTATGAACGACATCAAAAAAATACTTCTTATTCGTACAGACCGCATTGGCGATGTTGTGCTTTCGCTGCCGATGCTGCCGATGTTGAAAAAAAAATTTCCTTCAGCATCTATTTCGGTGATGGTGCGAAGTTACACACGTGAATTAGTGCAGCATCATTCGTGCGTTGATGAAGTATTGGTGTGCGATGATCATAAAAATATTTCTGTCGTTCGTTCACTACTCGCCGGAAAAAATTTCGATGTAGCAATTCATCCGTATCCACGATTTCAACTTGCGCTTGCTACATTGCTTGCGCGTATTCCAATTCGCGTGGGAACGGGATACCGATGGTATTCGTTTTTCTTCAACAGGAAAATGTACGAACACCGCAAAGATGCACGACGGCATGAAGCGGAATACAATATTCAGCTTTTGCATGCTTTAAATATTGAACCGGAAAACGAATTGCAGTTTGAATTTCCGATTAGTCATGAAGCACACAATACAGTTTCGGAATTTTTATTACGCAATGGAATTACTTCAACAGATAATTTTGCTGTGCTGCATCCGGGAAGCGGCGGCTCGGCTCGCGATTGGAGTGCGCAGAATTTTTCTGATCTTGGCGATGTGATACGCGGGCACTATGGATTCAAAATTATTCTCACCGGCGGAAGCAACGAACGCGCATTGCTTCAACACGTTGCCGATGCAATGAAATTTCAACCTGTATGTATAGCAGGAGAATTTAATTTAGAAGAACTTGGTGCACTCTATACTAGAGCAAGTGTATTCATTTCAAATTCTACCGGACCTTTGCACATTGCAGCGATAGTGGGAACGCCGGTTGTAGCATTCTATCCGCCAATCGTACAGTGCAGCGCACACCGGTGGGGACCATATACCGAAAGAAAAAAAATATTTACCGCAGACAATAAAAAATGTTTTTTGTGTAAAGGCGGTTCGTGCAAATCCAACGTCTGCATGGAACAGATTACGATTCCACAGGTTCTTAATGGAATCACTGAATTGCTTATGAAAGGAACACAGCGTTTTGATTCGTAAAAGTTGTATGGTTTTTTTTGTTTGGATTTCGGTAACAGTTGCACAGCAAGCACAAAAACAAAATGCGTTTTCGGTGAGCGAGCGTTTGGTGTTTGATGTGAAGTACGGTTTTATTACCGGCGGCGAAGCAGTGATGTCAATTCCAAGTATTGAGATGGTGAATAACAAGGATGCATTTAAAATTATGTTTACGGTAAATTCTACGCCGACATTTTCTTTTTTTTTCGAAGTGCGCGATCGGTACGAAACGTATGTAGATGTGAACGGTATTTTTCCGTACCGATTTGAACAGCATGTGAAGGAAGGGAAATACCGCCGTGATTTCAGTGCATATTTTGATCAGGAAAAACACATTGCCACGACCACTGAAGGAAAGCAGTACCCGATTCCGCCTTATGTGCACGATATTATGTCTGCATTTTATTATGCACGGACGTTTGATTATTCCGCCAGACGAATCGGTGATAAAATTGAATTGCAAAATTTTTATAAAGACACAACGCATTCGCTCGGCATCAAATTTCTCGGACGACAGACGGTTGACGTTGAAGCCGGTACATTTAATTGTCTGATTATTGAGCCGCTCGTAAAAGAAGGTGGGTTGTTCAAAAGCGAAGGACGGATTTTAATTTGGCTTTCGGACGATGAGAGAAAAATTCCGGTGAAGGTGAGCACGAAAGTACTTATTGGTTCGATTAATGCAGAGCTGCGCGAGTTTTCCGGCATCAATGGTGAATTGAAAGCGAAGATAAAATAAATTGCCACAGCTAGTATTGCGGAAAAAAAATGAATGAGCAAGTCGGCACTACCAAAACAATAAAATCTACACGGTTTTCTCCGTTAGTGTTTGCAATCCTTTCGCTGATCGGAGTTTTTATTCTGTACCAAGGCATGGGCGGCGGAATCGCATTTCTTATTTTTGGCTCCCGCGTAACGCAAGAAAACCTTGCAGTTGTCCGATTTACAACAATGGTATCGCAGTTTATTTTTCTTCTCATTCCAACGTTGCTGTTAATAAAATGGCAGCACGGTTCACTGCGTGCTGCACTTCCGCTGCGCATACCGAAAATGTCCGAAATTATTTTAACCGTTGTAAGTGTGATGGCGTTGCAGCAAGTGTTGGAAGGATATATTTTCTTTCAGGATAAAATTCCGCTGCCATCTTCTATTGCTCCGTACGTTGAGATGATGAAAAAATCAATTGAAGAAACGTACAAGCTGCTTGTCGAAACACATTCAGTGTTAGAATTGTTGTACATTATTATTATTGTGTCGGTAACGCCGGCGCTGTGCGAGGAGGTATTGTTCCGCGGACTTATTCAAAAAAATATTTTACTCGGATCAAATGTAACACTCAGTTGGATTGTTACGGGTGTCATTTTTGCATTGTATCATGTAAACCCATTTCTTGTTGTCCCACTGATGCTGATCGGAATGTTTTTTTCGTTCTTGCTTCATCGCTCACAAACCATTATTCTTCCAATGATTGCACACTTTACCAACAACGTAATTTCGGCGATGCAAGCATTCACATGGCACGATGAACCGTCTCGCGGCTCGCTTTCTATTTTTGAACAAGCATCAACACCAATGCCGCTCGTGCTTATTCTTATTGTTGGCTTTGGTCTTGTCTTCGCAATTTCTTTTATCATGTATCTGAAAACAACTTCCTCACTCACAAACGTATCGCGGGTTACTAATGCAATGTAATGTGTGCAATCATACTGTTGGTGATTCCGTGCTGTTCTGTTCACACTGTGGAACGCAGCTTCTTACAGTGCATGAAGTTGAATGCAACACTCACGCAGGTGTTGCTGCCAATGCAGTGTGCGTTGTCTGTGGAACGCCGACATGCGACAGTTGCTCCGATGTGCGCGACGGTATTCACTTCTGTAAAAATAAACATCATAACATTTATCGCGATGAGTTTACTATGCTTGTTGCAACGTCATCGTGGTTTAATGCAGATTTGATTGTAAAAAATCTCGAACTCAAAGGAGTGCATGCTGTTTCTTTTACACTACAACAATTTGTAAAGAGTCAATCATTAAACGATACAACTGTAACACACATCTATGTGTGCCGAGAAACCACCGATGCAGCAAAAAACATTTTACAAGAATTAGATATTATGGATTTTAACAATGACAAATAAATATTCAAACTTGCTTGCACGTGTTGCCGTTGCGCTGATTGCAATTCCGGCAATTCTTTTTTGCTGTTACAAAGGAGGTGTATTCTTCTTTCTTTTTGTAACTGCAATTTCGCTTTTCGCACTGCACGAATTTTTTGATTTAGCGACGCACAAAGGTGCTTCAGTGCAGCGCGTAACAGGCACGCTTGGAGCGTTAGCAATTCTTCTCGCATTCTTTCACGAGCAGATACAATTTTTTATTCTGCCTTTTTTTATTTCGTGCGGCGGCGTTGCGTTGCTGACGAAATTGCAATTATTTGTTACTGTGTATTTTCTTTTTCTTGTTTTTGTTTTACTGATAGAACTTTTTCGTAACAAGGGTTCGGTGTTTTTAAATGCCGGCTTTACAATATTCGGTGTTTCATACATCGGAATATGTTTGGGAACACTGCTCGGCATTCGTGAATTATTCGGAATGGAATTCCCGCTGCCGTTAGCGATACACTATTTTAAAACCGCAACGCCGCTTTCGGACGATGTTGTTCGTTCCACAACGTATGCATGGGGCGGGTTGACGATCATAGGAATCTTCGCATCAGTTTGGATGTGCGACACTGCGGCATATTTCGGCGGCATTTCTATGGGAACACACAAATTGTTTCCGCGCGTCAGCCCCGGTAAAACATGGGAAGGCGCGGTGTGGGGATTTTTCGGTGCGGTGGCAACGATGATTCTTTTTGCAAAATATTTTCTTCCCTATTTACAATTGCATCAAGCAATTATTATTGGAATTATCATTGGCGTGTTCGGACAGATTGGCGATCTTGTTGAATCGCTCTTCAAACGCGATGCTGGTGTGAAAGATTCTTCCAGCATTTTACCCGGACATGGAGGCATCTTCGATCGCTTCGACAGTCTGATTTTTGTTTCACCGATTTTGTATCTTTATATAGATTTTGTTGTGCTGTCGTAAAGAAAAACTTAGATTCAAGAATGTAACGCAACTCCCGAAGGGATCCCTTCGAGAAAAATATCGAACGATGTCTGGAGTGCGTTCGGAAAATGTTTGGATGACTTTCCATCTCAGTGTAAGAAAAAAGGTGAACAGGGGTATCTTCTGTATAAAGGAAAGGAACTCGAATTGTATCCCGACATCAAAATCTTGAACTACAAATCATACCTAAAATAAATTATTAACTGATGTTACGCAAAGTTCAACTTTTATAAGAAAAAAGAACGATTTAA
>CAYHZL010000097.1:0-12829 GCA_964361075.1 uncultured Chitinophagaceae bacterium | reverse complement strand
CTTCGGTCGCTTCGCTCCCTCGCAATGACGACAATGTTTTTAGAGATGCCCTTGACAGTACCCATAGTCTTTCTTACTTTATTGCTATACAAAACTAAATACGGATGAGATAATTGAATTTTGAGATAATTTCTGAAATTAAAAACATTGAAACCATAGCTGTTGAGAATGGGATACGTGAAATTGAAAGAGTACGAAAATAGTATGGATCAGGTCGTTGGAGAAAATTGAAGGGAATTTCAACAGTAAGTTTTTCTAATGGAACATCCGCCACAGTTGAACTACATTGGTACGAAGCGCATGGTAGAGGAAAAAGAGACATAAAAATTAAACGAATTGTAGGATAATACTATGACTACTCAATATGTAATGTGTATACAAAACGATGGTTATGCAGCATCTCTCGAAGTACGAAAAATTTATCAAGCAATAAGCGATACTGATAGCGCGGAAAAAAAAATGATCCGCGTTATTGACGAATCCGGAGAAGATTATTTGTTTCCAGAAGAATTTTTTGTTCCTATTCAAATTCCTAAGAATGCTGAGCGAATATTTGCTGCGGTATAACAATTGCACCGACCACTACACGATACATTCTATAACACGACTGTAATGTTACGGTTTTTTTAAGTTACACGTTTTACAAATATTTTTACAACTAAAAGAGCAACTATCGAGATACACTAAAAAATAAATACACGCAGCTATCTGCGCTGTTCTAACGCGAAAACTGGTAATTTTCAAAACAGAAGAACACGTATGAAGGTTGCGTCCAGCAATGGACGCGCTTTCTTATGTCTTTCTGTTTGGGTATACCAGTACCCCGTGTTAGGACGTAACGGAAGTTGCGTCCTTTTTGTTTTTAAAGCCGATAAGCCAAGAGTAAAAAATTATTGCCACAGATTCACAGATTTTTTTCTGCAAAAGTAAGTTTTGTGGGAATTAACATAAAAGGAGGATATATCCATGAAAAAATTTGTCTTTGTTGTGTTTTTGCTTCTTTACTGTGAAGCGTCTGCCCAACCCTCTACTCCACGTGATAGTACGTGGGTAACCAACGGAACCGTATATGCGATAGCATACTCGAAGGGAGTAGCCTACATCGGTGGAGATTTTACATACGTTGGTCCGAATACATGGCACGGAACCGGAATCAACACAACAACTGGTAGCGCTGATTTGAGATTCTTGAACGCGAGAGTTAATGGGACCATTTACGCAGTAGCTTCTGACGCATCTGGTAACTGGTACATCGGCGGAGATTTTACAAGCGCTGGGGGGTTAACCAGGAATAGGATAGCCAAGATCCGCACGGATGGAACTGTCGACCCCACATGGAATCCAAATGTCACTGGGGGTGGGTGGCCCGATTACAGATACGTCAACGCAATTGCCGTTAGCGGGTCTATCGTCTACGTCGGCGGAAGATTTTCGGGAGTAGGAGGACAATCAAGGAATAATCTGGCCACACTCGACGCAACAACGGGAAACGCGTCGTCCTGGAATCCCAACCCCAATGGTACGATTCATTCAATCGCCGTGAGCGGGTCAGTTGTGTATGTTGGTGGAGAATTCACGGAGAGCCCATGGGGCCCTTCGATCGGAGGACAACAGAGGAATCGGGTAGCAGCTTTAGATGCTACCACTGGTGCCGCAACAACTTGGAATCCTAACGCGAACGGTATAGTCCTGACAATAGCAGTGAGCGGCTCGACTGTTTACACAGGTGGTGAGTTTACTAATGTAGCGGGACAGGTAAGAAATTACCTCGCTGCTATCAATGCGGCGGACACTGGAACTGTAACTTCCTGGAATCCAAGTCCTAATGCAAAGGTTCGAACGATTGCTGCCAGCGGTAGTACAATTTACGTTGGCGGAGATTTCCTCAGCATTGGTGGGCAAATTCGCAACTACGTCGCCGGAGTTGATGCCTCAAGTGGTGTGGTGACAGTGTGGAACCCCAACGCCAACGGCATCGTGCGGTCTATTAGAATCGGAGTATCGGCAATCTATGCGGCCGGAAGCTTCACTAGCATTGGCGGGCAAATACGACATAGACTTGCAGCGCTTGATCTAAGCGCAGGAAATGCGTCGTCATGGACGGCGCACGCTCCGGCAGATGTACACTCACTTGCACTTAGCGGATCGCTGATCTATGCTGGGGGCGCTTTTAGAAGTATCGCCGGCCAACTACGCAACAGGCTGGCTGCACTTGACCTAGTGAGTACAGGTGCGACAGCTTGGAATCCTGACGCTGGCGGAAAAGTGCTTGCACTGGCTATACACGGGGCAACCGTTTACGTTGGAGGTGAGTTTACGACCATGAGCGGGCAGACAAGAAATCGGCTGGCAGCATTTGACATAACATCGGGCACATTAAGATCATGGGACCCAAATGCAAACGGAGGTGTCAGAACAATTGTAGGGAGCGGTTCTATTCTCTACGTCGGTGGGTGGTTCAGCACAATAAGCGGCCAAACCAGAAGTTATATTGCGGCTCTCGATACATCAACAGGGTTCCCGAGCGGATGGAACCCAAACGCCAATTATGATGTGCTGGACATTAAAATAAGCGGGTCAACGGTTTTTGTGGCCGGTTGGTTTTCAAGCATTGGCGGTCAGACAAGGAACGGTATCGCCGAGATCGCTGCTACAGGCAGCGCGACTTCGTGGAATGCAAACATCGACAGCTGGAATAATGACGTTTATTCATTCGATATTCGTGGCTCAACCCTCTTCATGGGAGGAACTTTTACCTCTATCGGGGGCCAACCGAGAAATAGATTGGCTAGTGTCGATGTTAATACGGGCTCACCCACCGGCTGGAATCCCAATTCTGATGGAACTGTGAGGAAGTTGAGGATTCTAGGAGATACAGTATTTGTCGCGGGCGAATTCACAAACATTGGTGGATATAGCCGAAACTACACGTCATCGATTGATGCCGTTACGGGGATACCGACTGGTTGGAGCCTGAGTGCTGGCCCGATTAGTTGGCCGAACTATGGTCACGTTTATGATTTAGTTGTAACCCGACCCTTTATTCTTGCCGTCGGCAATTTCACAGAAATGGGCGGCAAGTTTCAAGACTATTTTGCCCAGTTCGGAGAAATTCCAAATCCAGTGCCAACAATTTCAAGTGCATCCCCAACAAGTGGAAATAGGTTGCAAACTGGACTGAGCGTAACCATCAATGGAACTGAATTTGTTTCTGGGAAAACCTCTGTTAGTTTTGGTTCGGGCGTTACAATCAATTCCGTTACTGTCAACAGTTCAACACAACTAATTGCCAATATTACAATCGGACCAACCGCAACAACCGGAAACCATGATATTACAGTTACAAATAGTCCACCGGGTGGAGGTACGGCAACACTTTTCAATGGCTTTACTGTGAACAATCCGTCGCCTACACTTACAAGCATTTCACCAACAAGCGCAAACAGGCTGCAAACTCTAGATGTCGGCTTTACCGGAACGAACTTTATCAGCGGCGTTACTTCTGTAAATGTCGGCACAGGTATTACAATAAATTCTACAACAGTCTTTACTTCCACAAGTCTTACAGCAAATATTACGATTTCATCAACTGCTAGCACAGGTTCTCGTAATTTCTCTGTCACCAACTCAACGCCCGGAGGTGGAACATCTACAACTCAGACCTTCAACATCAACAATCCCTTGCCGACTTTAACAAGCATCTCTCCAACTACCGGAGCCAAAGGTAAAACTTTTGATATAACTTTTGCAGGCGCAAATTTCATAAGCGGTGTAAGTTCTGTGAATGTCGGTTCAGGTATCACTGTAAATTCAGTGACAGTTAATAATTCAGCGAGCCTTACGGCAAACATTACGGTATCATCTGTTGCAGATACAGGTGCACGCAGCTTTTTTGTTACAAACGCTTCTCCCGGCGGCGGCACGTCAGTTCAGAATATCTTTGTCGTGAAAAATCAACTGGAACTTAATAAACGTACCGTATCTTTTGGAAACGTAAGAACCGGACAATATAGAGATACAACTGTTACTGTTACAAATTACGGCAATGACACGCTCAAGATAAGCAGTATAACTTCTTCACATTCTGCATTTACTGCAAGACCAACGGTGAAGAATGTAGCTCCCGGTCAGTTGCTGGTAGATACGTTGCGGTTTGCACCCACGACTATTGGAAACGCTAGTGGACTACTCTTAATAACAAGCAATGCTCTTTCGTCACCTGATACAATTAACGTTTCGGGTAATGCCATTGGAGTTGCAACGGTTCAATTGAGCAGCAAGAGTTTGAACGTTGATAGGGTTCGCATCGGTCAATTTAAAGACACAATAGTAACAATTACGAACACCGGAAACGATACGCTAAAGATCAGCAACATTACATCGTCAAATGCGGTATTCACTGTCAGAACAACAGTCCAAATTCTACCACCAGGCATAGCATTTACCGACACACTTCACTTTGCTCCAATTGCACTTGGAACGGTAGCAGCAACTTTATTAGTTGCAAGTAACAGTCCATCTTCACCGGATACAATCAAAGTTTCCGGATTTGGTTTCGGTATTTCAACGATGCAACTTAACACAAAAGCAATTTCCATTGGTAACGTGAAGGTTGGAACATTTAAAGATACAACCGTAACCATTACGAATACCGGCAACGATACATTAAAGATAACCAACATCGCTTCATCACGTTCTACATTTACCGCAAGACCAACTGTAAAAAATATTCCTCCCGGACAATCGTTAACGGATACATTGCGCTTTACACCAACAACCCTTGGGATCGATAGTGGAATGATTTTGGTAACAAGCAATGCTTTTTCATCACCGGATACAATTAACGTTTCGGGTTTTGCTATTGGAGTTCCAGCGGTTCAATTGAGCAGCAAGAGTTTGAACGTTGATAGGGTTCGCATCGGTCAATTTAAAGACACAATAGTAACAATTACGAACACCGGAAACGATACGCTAAAGATTAGCAACATCACATCGTCAAGTGCTATGTTTTCCGTTCGACCAACTGTTAAAAGCCTTCCGCCGGGAACAACATTTACCGATACACTTCGTTTTGCCCCAACACTGATTGGAACAACAACAGCGACACTCCTCATTGCGAGCAACAGTCCATCTTCACCGGATACGATCAAAGTTTCCGGATTCGGTTTCGGCACTCCAGCGATGCAGTTTAATGCAAAAGCAATTTCCATTGGCAACGTGAAGGTTGGAACATTCAAAGATACAACCGTAACCATTACGAATACCGGCAACGATACATTAAAGATAACCAACATCGCTTCATCACGTTCTACATTTACCGCAAGACCAACTGTAAAAAATATTCCTCCCGGACAATCATTAGCAGATACATTGCGATTTGCGCCGACAGTTGTTGGCGCTGATTCAGCTTTGGTTGTCATCCAAAGCAACTCAGGAAGTTCACCTGATACAGTCAAAGTATTAGGCGTCGCTATCCCCACAACAGGTGTTGAAGATCTGGAGGAGATACCAATAACTTTTGCTCTTAATCAGAATTATCCCAATCCTTTCAACCCGTCAACAACATTACGGTATGCTCTTCCGGTAAATAGCGCTGTACGTCTCACAATCTTTAACACCCTCGGTCAGCAAGTTGCGGAGCTTGTTAATCAGCAACAAAATGCAGGTTGGCATAGGGTGAAATGGGATGCAAATGTTTCTACCGGATTATATTTCTATCGTATCGAAGCAGTCAGCACGAACGATCCGAATAATCGTTTTCTACAGGTGAAGAAAATGCTGCTGTTGAGGTAATTGAGTATATGAGTAGTTGAGTATGAAGTAGTGAGTAATCAGCAAAGCCGGCTTCGTGTCGGCTCTTGCTATTCTATTTCAATTTGCAACGGGAGTAAAGACTCGGAAAAAATCCTTATTGCTTCTTTGAATAGAGGAAGTTATATTTTTAGAAATGAAAGTAAAAGAAATTCTTACATTGTTGGTGCAAAACGGTTGGTATTTGGCAAGAACAAAAGGCAGCCATAGACAATTTAAGCACCCAACAAAATCTGGAACGGTTACTGTAGCAGGAAAACCAAATTTGGATATGCCGATAGGAACTCAAAAAAGTATTTTCAAGCAAGCAGGTGTATCGAAGGAGAGTAAACAATGAAGTATACAGTCGTAATAGAAAAAACCAAATCATCGTTTGGTGCCTATGTGCCGGATTTGCCGGGTTGTGTTGCAGTTGGTGAAACACACGAAGAAGTGAAAAAGCTAATTAAAGAAGCGATTGAATTTCATATTGAGGGAATAAAACTCGACGGATTACCTGTTCCTCAGCCAACAACAACAAGTGAACTTGTTGAAGTGTGATAATCTCACTATACATTCTAAGTTTTATTATCGATCAAAGCCGGCTTCGTGTCGGCTTTTGCTTTTTTTGATATACTTGAATGTAAAGAACGAAGAATTTTAACGGGAAGAACCGATTTGCCTCTGAGTATAGTCTTTAGTAAATTTCAAAAAACATTAGGAGTAGTATAATGAAACAATCTACCAAAAAATCTATTCAATATATTTATGAAAAAGAAAAACCTGTTGCTGTTATTGTAGAAATTAAAAAATATGAAACTCTGTTAGAGAAGGCGGAACAAGCGGAAGATTTAAAAGCATTGCGAACGATGAGAGCAAAACCAATGAAATTTCGTTCAATGGATGAATTCTTAAAAGAGAGTCATATCAATGTATAATGTTGTTATTGAACGAACCGCAGAAAAAGATTTACTCCGGTTGCAAAAGAAAACATTAACCGATGTGATCATCAAAATCCGATCCCTGTCGCAAAATCCTCGTCCGGTTGGCAGTAAAAAATTGCAAGGTTCTCATAATGATTGGAGAATTCGAGTTGGAGATTACAGAATTCTTTATGAGATTGCTGACAAAGAAAAAGAAGTAAGAGTGATGAAAGTGCGACACAGAAAAGAAGTGTATCGCTAATATAAAAATCCCCGAAGTATGAACTTGTCATCCAACGTATAAAACTTCGCAATTTCACAAGTACCTCAAATAGGAGAGTCGTTATGAAAATAGTGTATGATAAAGAAACAGACACCATGATTATTGCATTAAGCGATGACGCAATCAAAGAATCCGATGAAGTGCGTCCCGGAGTGATCGCAGATTTTGGTAACGATAATCAGATTGTACGATTTGAAATACTTTCTGCTTCAAAACACATTCAAGAACCTACTTCTTTTGCTTATGAGCTACTGATAGCAGGCTGAGTAAAAAATTTACACCAACAGAAACAATTATTAAAACCAAGCCGAGCAATGCTCGGCTTTTTGTTGTACTCTTCGCCGCGCTCATTGTAAATTTAAAAAATCAACGTGGAGAAATTTTCGCTACTTTGAGGGTAATTGATAGAAACTGCACAGAAGAGCGCCGGACATTGGGCACTCAGTATATACAATCGAATTTTTTCATCCTTCTCTTTTGCTTTTAAACCCATCTCTCTCTATTTTAATCATCACAAAAAATTGCGGCGCTTTACGCCACTATGTACAGCATTGGAGATATTATGAAATATTTTTTTCTCGCATTCTTTTTCTTCACACTTGGTTCTGCAAAGGATAATTTGATGGAACGCAAATACACGCTTGAAAAAATTCAGATGGGAAATGTTGGTCCTGTTCGTATCGTGCAGCTCTATGCTGATGGATTTGACGAACTGTCGCTGAAAGAAAAAACACTCGTCTATTATTTGTATCAAGCGGCAATTGCGGCGCGCGATATTGCAATAGATCAGCGCCATGCAGATGCATTGGAAATTCGTTCTTTGCTCGAGGCTGTGTACACGCATCCGCAAGGAGTTGATACGAAGGTCTATGCGCAACTGCAAACTTACACAAAACTTTTTTGGGTGAATAATTCTCACTACGATAATATTACAGTTCGAAAATTTGTGCCGGAGTTTTCTTTTGAAGAGTTCAAAAAAGCAGTCATTGCCGCACAGAAAAACGGTGCAGCGATTTTTCTGCGAAATGGAGAAACGATAGAGCAACAGTTGGCGCGGCTTCAAAAAAGTATTTTTGATGCAAACTTCGAACCGATTCAGACCAACAAATCTCCCGGCGTAGATATGGTTGCCGCGAGCGCGAATAATTTATACAGCGGAACAACATTTGCAGAAGTGGAAACATGGGCGAAAGCCGGCAATGAAAAAAATCCGTTGAACTCGAAAGTGGTAAAAGAAAATGGAACATTAATTGAAAAAATTTACCGCACAGGAAATAAACATCTCGGCGGAACAATTCCCGCCGGCATGTATGCAGAAGATTTGCAAGCGGTGGTGCATTATCTTTCTCTCGCAAAAAATTATGCAAGCACGTTAAAGCAAGCACAGGCAATAGAAAAACTCATTACGTTTTATCAAACTGGAGATTTAAATGACTGGCGCGCATTCAATATTGCATGGGTTGGTGAAACAGAATCGCGCGTGGATTTTATTCACGGCTTCATCGAAGTCTATCTCGATGGACGCGGCGCGAAAGGTCAGTTTGAAGCAGTCATCAATTTCGCCGATCCGAAATTAACAAAAACAATTCAAGATATTGGAAGCAACGCGCAATATTTTGAAGACCGTATGCCGTGGGCTGATGTGTACAAGAAAAAAGATGTAAAACCATTGAAGGCGAGCGTCATCAATGTTGTTGTGGAAACCGGCGATGCCGGACCTGTTTCTGCAATCGGCATCAATCTTCCGAATGAACAAGATGTGCGCGAACAGTATGGAAGCAAAAGTGTAACACTCAATAATATTGTTGACGCGTACGATAAATCGAACGGCAAAGAAATTTTAAATGAGTTTGCATTCGATCAGCAGGAAATTGACCGCGCATTACAGTACGATAATCTTGCCGACAATCTTCATACTGCGTTGCACGAAGTACTCGGACATGCATCGGGAAAAGTTTCACCAAATTTAAAAGTTGAACCGCAGCAAGCGCTGCCCGGATATTATTCCACGCTCGAAGAAGCACGCGCGGATCTTGTCGCGTTGTGGCATATCTGGGATGAAAAATTAATTCAACTTGGTGCTTTGCCGAATACCGACGTAGCGAAAGCGATGTACAATAAAGAAGTGCGCAACGCGTCGCTCATTCAATTACAGCGTGTTCCTAAAGGACACGACCAGCTTGAAGAAGACCACATGAAGAATCGTCAACTGATTATTCATTGGCTTTGGAAAAATGCGAACTGCATAGAACGTGTTCAGAAAAACGGAAAAACTTTTTTCCGCGTTACCGATTATCAAAAAATGAAAGAAGGTGTCGGTACAGTATTGGCGGAAGTGCAGCGCATAAAGTCCGAAGGAGACTTTAATGCATGTAAAAAATTAGTTGATGCGTACGGATTAAAAATTGATACAGCGTTGCGCGATGAAGTGCTGGCACGTATGGAAAAACTTGACCGCGCTGTGTACACCGGATTTGTAATGCCGAAACTTGAACCGGTGTTTGACGAAAAGAAAAATATTGTGGATGTGAAAGTTTCCTATCCGCTTGATCTTGCGAAACAGATGCTGGAGTATTCTGCATTCACAACAAAAGAAAAAGAATTGCGCGCGAAGGAATTGAAGTAAAAATCTGTTCTATCTTCAAAGTAACTATCATCCAAAAAGATTTAAGCCACATTCGCCGCGGCGAATCACAGATTTTTAATAGAAATTTTGTAACTACTCAGCGTTATTGTTGATTCAAAAAATCCCTCCGCCAAAAAGACGGCGGACTTACAGCCTAACCCCCTTTTCAAGGGGGAATAAGAGCGTGGTAATCCCCCTTGAAAAGGGGGTGAGGGGGATTTCTTTCCGCCAAAAAGAATGCGGATTTACAATATTTTCTTTTGGAAATACTGAAATTGCAAAAAAGATGCTGAGTAGTTACGAAATTTTATTAAAAGTTTAATCTGTGGCTATGTTTTTTCTTAGTGTCTTTGTCTCTCTGTGGTATAAAGACATTTCCTTTTTCATTCCCATCTTTAATAATGACAAGTTTATCTTTCTTGTAATTGAAAATTGAAAAACACTGAACTGCTGAAATTTTCATCTATTCACTATTTTTCTGTGGTACGTTCTTTGAAACTATTCTCCTAAACTGTATGGAAGGAACGACCTTCTCTTCCTGCGCCGACACCACAATCCGAGTTTATGCATTACAGCAGCACTCATCGGCTAAATAAAATTTTATTCACGGATTATGAACACAACCCGCTTGCATCTTTTTATTCTTTGATGAAAGTGGGTTTTCTGTTTTAAATATTTGACCCTGAAAGAGTAGAAAACCTTCCGAAGGTTTTCTATCGTTGCTCAAAAATTTTTTTCATTCTGAAGATTCTATTACACATAACCTTCGGAAGGTTGTGTGTGCCGAGATTATTAATAGACGACTAAACAACAAGGAACACGCTATGGTAAAAGGAACAGCGGTCTTTAATATTGAAACCTGCAAAGGATGCGAGTTGTGTATTCCTTCGTGTCCGCAGGATAGCATTGCGCTTTCGCCGCACATTAACGGACAAGGATATCATTACGCAGTGTTGATTCAGGATAATTGCACCGGTTGCGTGAACTGCGCGCTGGTGTGCCCTGATGCAGTGATTACGGTGTACCGTGAAGATAAGAAAAAGAAAAAAGCAATTGCGACCATCAGCAATGTGAAAGAAAATATTACTGTAATGGTAAGTTGAATGAACATGAAATCTTCAAGGTTTTTAAAACCTTGAAGTCTTGTCGATGATGAGCACATTCTAAAAAGTCAAAATGAAAGAAGAAAGATTATTTCTCGCAAAGTTGCTAAGTACGCAAAGTCCCGAAGGGATTCCCTTGGGATATTTATTTTCAATAAATTAATATTTTTTCTTTGCGAACTTTGCGTCTTCGCGAGAGACAAAAAGAGTTTTTTAGAGCGGACTCAATAATGAAAGGATAAAAAATATTCATGAAGAATGATCGTGAAATAGAATTGATGAAAGGAAACGAAGCGCTGGCAGAAGCAGCAATTCGCGCCGGTTGTCAGGCGTACTTCGGTTATCCAATTACTCCGCAATCTGAAATTTTAGAATATCTTGCCGATGAAGGACGCGCGCGTGGTATGATTGTCTTGCAAGCGGAAAGTGAAGTTGCATCAATTAATATGGTGTACGGTGCGTCAGGTGCCGGTGCGCGGGTGATGACTTCTTCATCAAGTCCGGGAATGAGTTTGATGCAAGAAGGAATTTCATACATCGCTTGTTCGGAACTTCCGTGCTTGCTTGTGAATGTGAATCGCGGCGGTCCGGGTCTTGGAACAATTCAACCATCGCAAGGAGATTATTTTCAATCAACCAAAGGAGGCGGACATGGCGATTATCGTTTGATTGTTCTTGCACCATCGAGTGTGCAAGAGATGGCAGATTTTGTGTTTGATGGTTTTGATCTCGCCGATAAATATCGCACTCCGGTATTAATTCTTTCCGATGGCGCGCTCGGACAGATGATGGAAAAAGTTGAATTCAAAAAATATATTCCTGCTGAACACATTCCACCGAAACCGTGGGCAACAACCGGCAAGCCGCCAACACGCGAGCGAAATATTATTACATCGCTTCACATGGAAGCGGAAAAGATGGAGCAAATAAATATCAGCTTACAGGCAAAATACAAACGCATAGCTGAAAACGAAGTGCGCTTCGAAAAAATTCTGTGCGACGATGCGCAATTTGTTTTTGTTGCGTACGGACTTGCGGCTCGTATCGCACTTCGCGCAGTTGAACTTGCACGCGAAGAAGGAATTCGCGCCGGTTTGTTCCGACCGATTACATTGTATCCGTATCCAAGTGATGCTATTTCTTTATTGGCAGAACATGTTGAAGGATTTTTAACAATTGAAATGAATGCAGGACAAATGGTAGAAGATGTTCGACTTGCAGTAGAAGGTCGTGTGCCGGTTTCATTCTATGGAAGAATGGGCGGCGTTATTCCTTCACCGGATGAAGTGTTGCAAGCGCTGAAACGAATGGCGCCGAGGCGTCATGAAATAAAAAATGTGGAGGTTGCATAAATGGAAACTCTCGAACTTTCTGAAACTGAACTTCAACAATTGGAATGTGTCTTCAAAAAACCAACGACGCTCACCGATACACCTATGCACTACTGTCCGGGTTGCGGGCACGGTGTTGCGCATCGCGTGTTGATGGAAGTGATTGAAGAATTGAATATCACGGAAGACACAATTGGTATTGCGCCGGTCGGCTGTTCTGTCTTCGCATATCATTATATGAATATTGATATGCAGGAAGCGGCGCATGGTCGCGCATCTGCCGTGGCAACGGCAGTGAAACGTGTGCTTCCTTCAAAATATGTTTTTTCGTATCAGGGCGATGGCGATCTTGCGGCAATTGGTACTGCGGAAACAATTCACACAGTAAATCGCGGCGAAAATATTTTGATGATGTTCATCAACAATGGTATTTACGGAATGACCGGCGGACAAATGGCGCCGACAACATTGATTGATATGAAAACATCCACCACACCATACGGAAGAACAGTTTCCGTTGCCGGTTATCCGCTCAAGATTGCAGATTTGATAACGCTGCTTCCCGGTGCGTGTTATGTAACGCGGCAATCGGTTCATACACCGAATGCTGTACGCCAATTGAAAAAAGCGCTGCTCAAATCTTTTCAATATCAAAAAGAAAAACGCGGAACATGTTTTGTTGAAGTCGTTTCAAATTGTCCTGCGGGATGGAAGATGACGCCGCTGCAATCGAACGAATGGTTGGTGAATAACATGCTGCCGATGTATCCGGT
>CAYHZL010000096.1:0-12917 GCA_964361075.1 uncultured Chitinophagaceae bacterium | reverse complement strand
CTTTAGCTTGTTCTACAAGTTGCATTGTGTACTCCAAAATAAAAAAATCATTTATACAGTGAGGCGAAAATTTTGTTCAACTTCTTCTCCGAGATCAACAATCAGTTGACCGTCATCGGGAGATTGTTCTAACTTATACCAGCGAAGCGGACGCGGAGCGGGACCGGCGTAATTGGTTCCATCGCCATAAAATTTTGAACCATGGCACGGGCAGTGAAATTCAAAATTGATTGTCTTCTTTTGACTGTTCAATTCCACTTCTTTCGGCTGATTCAACTTTGTGTATTTCACTGTGCATCCAAGATGTGTGCACGATCCAGAAATTGCGTAGAATGATTTTCCTTCTTTGAACACATACAATCGCTTCTCTTCAAGGAATGTTACCCCTTCAGAAAGCATTGTCGGAATTCCAATTTTAAATCTCTGGGATGATTCATACAGCACATTGGGAATTAACGAGCGAACAGATTGAAAACTCAATCCTGCAGCAGTTGCAAGAATACTGCCCAGCCCGATCTTTTGCAGGAATGTGCGACGGGAAGTATTTTCCATATCTTTTTTTGAAGGCATCAGTTTTTCTAAAAATTTCATATTCAACAATCCTTTTAATAAGTAAGAATAATTCTATGCAGCAGAAAATTGTTCGTGTTCTTCGTAATAAAAAACTTCCATCGTCATTGCATCGGTGGGGCAGCGCACAGCGCACAATCCGCAGCGAATACATGTGTCGTCATCTTTAATCATTGCCGATGCGGTTGAGAACGGATCAACATTGTAATGTTCCACTAATTTTGTTTTTGTCTGCTCATCAAGATTCAGATCGGCAAACGGCACAAGCTTCAGACAATATTCAGGGCACACATCAACACAACGATTACACATGACGCACTTTTCCGGATCGTAGATAGTCTGAACATGGCACGCTAAACATCGTTCTGCTTGCTGCACAGCTTGCTGTTCATTAAATCCAAGTTCTACTTCCGAAATTCCGGTACGGCGATTTAAATCTATTGTTGGCGGCGCTTCTCGTTTGTGCTGTTCGTAATCTTGCGGACGGCTATAATTTTTAGTAGGAATTTTATCAATGGAGAGATTAAAATATGTTGTCGCTTTTTTTCCGCGAAGATGTTCATCAATTGAGAGCGCTGCTTTTTTTCCGTTTGCGACAGAGTCAATAATATTTCGTGGACCAAATGCCGCATCACCGCCGGCAAAAATTCCCGGCGCAGTAGTTGCCAATGTTTCAGCATTAATCTTTACAAAACCGGCAGGAGTAATTTCTATATTATCGGAAGACTTGATGAAGGAAAGATCGGTACGCTGACCAATAGCAAGAATCACAGTATCGGCATCAAAGCGTTCAATCATTGATTCATCAAACACCGGATTGAATTTTCCATGCTCATCGTACGTTCTTTTCACTCCGATAAATTCAACGTGAGAAAGTTTTCCGTTTTCTCCAACAAACCGTTTCGGTCCGCGCTGCGGATGAAAGACAACGCCTTCACGTTTTGCTTCTTCAAATTCTTCATGACCTTGCGAAGAACGCAGCACCGGCATTTCAGCAAATGATTCGAGACTTGCAATATGCACTTCCTCCGCACCGGAACGACGCGCAACACGAGCGGCATCAACCGCTTCATGAATAGTTGTAGTATCCGGTTCGATTGTGTCGCGCAGCGCTGTTCGCGCGGCATCAAACGCAACAAACCCGCCGCCAATCACCAAAACTTTTTTGCCAAGCGAAACACGATAACCGTTGTTCACATTCAACAAATAATCAATCGCTTTAATAACGCCGTCAAGATTTGAACCTTCGATATTTAAATCGCGTCCCTTTTGTGTTCCAACAGAAATGAACACAGATTCAAATCCTTGCGCGCGAAGTTGTTTGATACCGAATTTTTCTGTGAGCGGTGTATTGTATTGTATCTCCACGCCCAGCCGTTTTATTTTATCAACTTCTTTATCAATCAATATTCGCGCAAGACGGTATTCGGGAATTCCATGACGCAGCATACCGCCGGGAACATTCGTTGCTTCGAATACTGTAACGCTGTAACCCATCAGCGCCAAATCATGCGCAGCAGAAAGTCCTGTTGGACCAGACCCAATGACGGCAATTTTTTTATTTGTAACGATGTTCTTGCGTGCTTCATTCTGCATCGGCAGATGCCATCGCCATTTATTTCCGGAATCAATTGCACCGTCAAATAATGTATCCTGCGTGTCCGGCTCGAGTGATTCAACACCATATTTTTCCGTTACAAATCTTTTCAATGCACGGATCGAAACCGGCGCATCAATCTTGCCGCGACGACATACATCTTCACACGGTGCGGCGCAGACTCTGCCGCAGACGCTGGCAAAAGGATTTGGCGAACGCGCTGTTAAAAAAGCATCTTGATATTTTTTCTCACCGATCAGTTGAACATATCGCCCGGCATCCGTATGGATTGGGCAACCAATTTGGCAGGGAACCAAACCTTTCCAGAAATCAATGTCTGGTACTTTTAGGGAATATTTTTCAGTCATAAAATTTTTCTTTTAAGCAAAGTATTCAAAAAGCGTGCCCATATCAGACTGAATAATCTGATATAAATACAGCATATTATTAAAATTTTATTGTCCCTTTTTCTCATTCCTGCAAAAATAAATATATCCAAATACCAAGAATGAGAATGCTATCTACGAACCAATTGATAATTATATTTTCTTTCAGACATTAACTAGTTCTATTATATAGAGCGGTTCCAAAAATTAATAAATCAATGTCATTCCGAGCGAAGCGAGGAATCTCGTTTTATATTTTGAAGGAAAAAGGCGAGATTCCTCGTCGCTCCGCTCCTCGGAATGACAATTCTCTGGAATTTTTGGAACTGCCCTATAGAGCACTATTGATACTGTGGTTTTCTCATTTTTTTTGCCATCTCTAAAATATTTTTATGCGCAAGCATTGAATGAATGTCTTCGCGAATCTCAAACCACTGATCGTGCGCGGAACAGGGATGTTTATTTGAACATTCCCTAAAACCTAAAACACATTTTTTATTAAAATCTAATCCATCAACCGCTTCAACTATTTGCAGTAATGATATCTTCTCGGCAGGTTTTCCCAATGCAAAACCGCCATTTGGTCCTTTCCCGGATATTAATAATTTCTTATACGCAAGCGTCTGAAATATTTTTCCAATAAAGTGATATGGTATTTTCAATTTTCTTGACAAATCTTTAATTGAAACCATTTCACCTTTTTTCTTGGTGGCTAAATAGAGCACCGCTTGTAAAGCGTATTCACATTTTCGGCTGAAGATGACACTCATGTTGTAGACTTTTTAGTCTGATACTATGACAATAAAACCAAATTTACAAGTGATAAATATTGTTTTTTTGTAACTCCTAAGTAACTCACATCGTGAGTTACTCTTTTTGAAAAAAATACGCCGCAGGCGCACTGAACGCGCTACTCAGTAGCAACAAAAGGAAAGTAAAAATATGCCACAAAGACGCGAAGGCACCATTCGCCGCGGCGAATCACAAAATTTTAGTAAAGAATTTTTCGTATTTCCTTGTGCCTTTGTGCCTTAGTGGCGAAAAAAATATCGTTGCTGAGTAGTTATGTTTTTTTAGGAATTATATTTTTCTACAGGAATAAAAAGACTGTCAAGTAAAACGGCAGCCTTCAAAAAGCAAAACATATGTATACTTATGGGTATCTTTAAAGACCAATTTGTAGTTTCACGCTAAGGCGCAATGACCGCTTAGTTTTTCTTTTTGTAAACTTTGCGGCTTTGCGAGAGAATTCTTTTCTAGTTTATAGAAATGCCCTTATTTAAATAACGAGGTTGGATCAAGATTCGGTGCTTCAATATCTTTAAAATAACGCATTGTGCCAACTCGTATTTCATCGGTAGCTTCGTCATCACATACGATAATGCCGTGAGGATGCAACTGAAGAGCGCTCACTGTCCACATGTGATTGACGCCGGCTTCAACAACATTTGCCAGAGCGCGAGCCTTGTTATGTCCGCTGATAATAATAAGCACTTGTTGTGCATCGAGAACGGTGGCAACTCCAACAGTCAGTGCCGTTTTCGGTACTTTGGTAATATCGTTTCCAAAAAAACGTGAGTTGGCGATAATGGTGTCGTGTGTCAGTGTTTTAATTCTTGTTCGTGAAGAGAGCGAAGAACCCGGTTCATTGAATGCAATGTGTCCATCCGGACCAATGCCGCCGAGGAACAAATGAATTCCACCCGCCTTCTTTATTTTTTTTTCGTATCGCTCACATTCTTTATCAAGATCTTTTGCGTTACCATTTAATATGTTTACGTTCTCTTTTTTGATATCAACGTGATTGAAAAAATTATTCCACATAAATGAATGATAACTTTCCGGATGTTCTTTGGGAAGATTGACATACTCATCCATATTAAATGTTACCACATTTTTGAATGAAACTTTTCCGGCATTGTACATTGCAACAAGTTCTTTATATGTACCAATCGGAGAGGAACCTGTCGGAAGACCAAGCACAAATTGTTTTTTCGGTGTTGGATTAAAATCACGGATTTTTTTAACAACGTACGATGCTGTCCACTTACTTACAAGTTCGTAGTTTGGTTGAATAATTACGCGCATAATATTTCCTTTCAAAAAATAAATAATAGAGAACAGAAATCAATTAATGGACACCTCTAAAAACAGTGTTGTCATTGCGAGCGAAGCGAAGCAATCTCCTTTTTTTGACGAGAAAAGAAGATTGCTTAGTCGCTTCGCTCCTCGCAATGACTGTCCTCTTGAGATTTTAGAGATGCCCTAATAATAACGAACAAAATATTGATACTCCAATAAAAATATCAGAAGCCAAAGCGGAGTTTTTTGTTTTTCAGAAATTCTTGACATACTAAACGTAACTACATCTTGCAGATTGGCGAGTTTTTTTGTAATTTTATACGGAATGGTAGTTACAATACAAAATCGGAATTATAGAAGAATTTTACTCTATATATTGAGGGAGTCTGTAAGCGCGGTTACTACCACCGCAGTTAAAACATATTTCGCTTTTCTTCCTTTCGGTCGCACCCGCTCAATGGGTTATACAACGATTGAGAGGATTTTTTTTATTGAATGCACAAAACTTTTCTATTCACATGGCTCAGCCGAAATTAGAAGAGATAGTTAAACAATTTTTCGCACGCCACGGACTTGTTCAGCAACATCTCTTGGTAGCAGTAAGCGGCGGAATTGATTCGGTAGTGTTGTTGCACGTTCTTTTGCACATGAAACAGGATCTTCATTTTCAACTGAGTATATTGCATGTAAACCACTCGCTTCGTGGAAATGAATCTGATGGTGATGAACAATTTGTGCGTACCCTCGCATCGCGGTATCGCGTTCCGGTATGTATTGAAAAAGTAAACACTCGCTCGTTCGCAAAAGAAAAAAAAGTTTCGATACAAGAAGCAGCGAGAGAACTTCGCTATGCGTTCTTTGACACAACAAAAAAATCGCTGCACGCAAGCGCCATTCTCACTGCGCACACGGCAAATGATAATGCAGAAACGATGTTGTTCAATTTTTTTCGTGGAAGCGGTATTGATGGAGTTGCCGGTATCCCGGCATTTCAAAAAGAAAAAAATATTTTCCGCCCGCTGATGCGAGCGACAAGAAAAGAGATCGCTGCCTATGCAAAGACTTACCGGCTGAAATGGCGCGAAGATTCATCGAACGTTTCCGAAAAATACAACAGAAATTTTATTCGTAAGAGCATTATTCCATTGATTGAGAATAAAATTAACCCGTCGCTTGTGCAGACACTTACTACGGAAGCGGCAATCTTTCAACAGTGCAAAGAATTTATTGCAGAAGTTGTTACACGTGAATTTGATGAAACAGTTCACACGCAAAACAACAGAGTGTCTATTGATGTTGAAAAAATATCGCAGCGTCATAGTTTCTTGCAACAGATGCTTTTCAAATATTTGTTTCTGCAACTCGGCATTGAACCACATTTTGAAAGAATTGATGCTCTGCGTGCCTTTCTTTCACTTCAAAAAGGTTCTCGTATTGAGTTAGGTCGCGGTTGGATTGCTGAACGAACAACAGATAAAATTATTTGCAGTAATGCACCTGTCCAAGATTTTTTTATCAGTATGGATGGCGCGGGAACAGTAACAACCGATACGTTCACGTTTTCAATTGCACGCAGTGCACGAGCAAAACATTTTTCTAAAAATTCTTTTGTTGAATACGTGAATGCAGATATGCTTTCCTTCCCCATTGTGATTCGTTCGTGGAAAAGCGGAGATTCTTTTATGCCGCTGGGAATGAGCAAACATAAAAAACTCAGCGATTTTTTTGTCGATCAAAAAATATCTCGTTCCGAGAAAAATGCAATTCCGATTGTTGAAAGTAATAAAGCAATCGTTTGGGTTGCGGGTATTCGTTTAGATAATAGATTTAAAATTACACCGGCGACAAAGAATATTTATAAATTACACATTACCTTTCACAACCAATAAACATCTCCGCAGCAAACTGCGGAGTATTTGTCATGCCCGAATGTTTTTATCGGGCATCCACAGAATAGATTCCCGCCAAAAACGTGCGGGAATGACATCACGCCGCAAGCGGCGGGGTATTTACCCCTAATAGAATAAATACTTATGGCTTCCAAAGTAGTTACCTGTAACAACGAAAAATTCAAGCTCTTCATCAGCAAGAAACAAATTGCTGAGCGCATCAAGCAGCTCAGCAAGAAAATCAATAGGGATTTCAAAGATAGAACGCCGATTTTCATCGCAGTTTTAAACGGTTCGTTTATCTTTTTTGCTGACTTGATTCGTGAAATTACTATTGATTGCGAAATTGATTTTCTTAAATTGTCAAGTTACGGCGATGCAAAAATCTCTTCCGGCAATGTTAGATTGTTAAAAGATCTCAATTGCCAGGTTGAAGGCAGAGACATTATTGTTGTGGAAGATATTGTTGATTCCGGTTTATCCATCGATTTTATAAAAAAAATTATACTTCACCAGAACCCAAAGTCGGTTTCCTTTGTTACACTATTGTATAAAACAAAAGCGGTAAAGTTAGATTTTCCTATCGACTATATTGGTTTTAAAATTCCGAACGATTTTGTTATCGGGTATGGTTTAGATTATGCGCAGAAAGCGCGCAATTTACCGGCGGTCTATACGCTGATAAAGTAACCCGATTTTTTGTACTTACTATGAATTAGAGAAGGAGTTAGTTCGTCATGGCAGACGAAAAAAACAGCAGCAATCAAACAGAACAACAAGAGCAACAAAAATTACCGAGCGGTCCAAAAAAGCCCTCATTACTTCCGCCAAAGCGTACCCGAAAAAATCCGAAGCAATCTTTTCAGAACGATGATGGATTTGATTGGGGAAAAGCATTTCGTGTGGTGCTGAGCTGGGCAGCAATTATTATGGCTGTCTTTCTGGTGATGACAATTTTTAAAGGGCAGGAAAGCCAAGAACAAGCAATCACCTTTACACAGTTTCAAGATTTTCTTAGCCGCGGGCTGATAGAAAAAGCTGTTGTGAAAAAATCAAACTTCAATGATTTCGATTTTCATGGAACGCTGCGCGAGCCGCAATCAGTTCCAACAGCAACCAAACAAATTCAAATTAAAAAATTTACGCTCACGCTTCCGTACACCAACATCGATGACCAAATCATCAAAAGCTGGAGTGAAAAGCAATTGAACTTCACCATTGAAAAAGAAGATAATGCATGGCTGAATGCATTAATCGGTGTGCTTCCGTGGATTCTTATTCTCGGTGTGTGGTTTTTTGTGTTTCGAAAGATGCAAGGCGGCGGTTCGAAAGGAATTTTTTCATTCGGCAAAAGCCGCGCAAAAATGTTGAACGAGGGATCGATACGTGTTACGTTTGCTGACGTTGCGGGTGCCGATGAAGCAAAATCTGAACTGCAGGAAATTATCGAGTTCTTAAAAGAACCGTCTAAGTTTCAAAAACTCGGTGGAAAAATTCCGAGAGGCGTGTTGTTGCTCGGTCCTCCGGGAACTGGAAAGACATTGCTTGCGCGCGCAGTTGCTGGCGAAGCGGGTGTGCCATTCTTCTCCATCAGCGGTGCAGATTTTGTTGAAATGTTTGTGGGTGTTGGTGCAAGCCGTGTGCGCGATTTGTTTGAACAAGGAAAGAAAAGTGCGCCGTGTATAATTTTTATAGATGAAATAGATGCGGTCGGTCGTCATCGTGGTGCCGGTTTAGGCGGCGGACATGATGAACGCGAACAAACTTTAAATCAACTGCTTGTTGAAATGGATGGCTTCGAACAAAACATCGGCGTCATTTTAATTGCCGCTACAAATCGTCCGGACGTACTTGACCCTGCTCTTCTTCGTCCCGGTCGTTTCGATCGCCAAGTTGTTGTTGATCGTCCTGATGTTCGCGGACGCGAAGGCATTTTGAAAGTTCACACTCGCAACATTCCTCTTGCTGAAGATGTAAAATTGGAAACTCTTGCGAAAGGAACTCCCGGACTTTCCGGCGCTGATCTTGCAAACTTGGTAAATGAAGCTGCGCTTCTTGCTGCACGAAGAAATGAAAAAGCTGTTTCCATGAATCACTTTGAAGCAGCAAAAGACAAAGTGATGATGGGAATGGAACGCAAGTCAATGATTATTTCCGATCGTGAAAAACGCATAACAGCGTACCACGAATCGGGCCACGTGCTTGTTGCAAAGATGACTCCCGAATCGGATCCAATTCACAAAGTAACAATCATTCCGCGCGGACGCGCGCTTGGTGTTACGACTTCTTTGCCGATTGATGAGAAACATACATATTCCAGAACATACCTTGAAACAATGATCGTGATGTTGTTTGGAGGGCGCGCTGCAGAAAAACTTGTATTCAATGAACTCACAACCGGCGCAGGAAACGATATCGAACGCGCAAGCAATCTCGCACGCAAAATGGTGTGTGAGTGGGGCATGAGCGATAAAATGGGTCCGCTGAGTTACGGCGCGAAAGAAGAAGAAATTTTTCTTGGACGTGAAATAACGAAACATCGCGATTACAGCGAAGACACCGGGAAGATGATTGATGAAGAAGTAAAGAAAATTGTTATGAACGGAATGAAGCGTGCAGAAAAAATTCTGGCTGAAAATATTGATAAACTCCATGCACTTTCTAATGCATTGCTTGATCGTGAAATTTTAGACAGCGAAGAGATTGACAAAATTCTTCGTGGAGAAACATTACCGTTACTTGTGAAGAGCAATGGTAATGGTGAGAGTGCACTTTCACCTGCAATTGAAGGTGTATCACCCGAACAGAAGGTAGCAGCACCGGCATCAGAACAAAGTACAAATGAAACAAAACCAAAAACACGATTGAAAAAATCTCAGGCATGAATGAAGAGCAGAACATTGATTACAACGCTGAAGTAATTCGCAAAGGTATTCATCTCTGCTCGTTAAGCATTCCTATTATTTATTTTTATATAACACGCGACACGGCGTTAATGATTTTACTGCCGGTCGCGTTTTTATTTATCAGTGCGGATGTGCTTCGGATGTATCACAAGCCGAGCGCTGAACTTTTCTACAAGATGTTTAAATGGATGCTGCGCCGCCATGAAACAGACGAACAACGCAAACGGCTCAACGGCGCATCAAATGTGTTCATCTCGGCAACGCTCTGCATCATTCTGTTCCCAAAGATCATCGTGCTGACATGTTTTCCCATACTCATTATTTCCGATTCGGTTGCGGCGCTCTTCGGCAGACGATTTGGCAAAAGAAAATTTCTTGATAAAAGTATGGAAGGAAGTCTCGCATTTTTTCTTTCTGCGATCCTTGTTGTTCTTCTCACGCCTAAAGCAACACACGCAAACGGCGAATATTTCATCGGCGTGGTTGGCGCACTGACCGGCGCAATTGTTGAAGCAATTCCTTCTATTAAAATTGACGACAATCTTTCTATTCCCCTTTCCATTGGCATCATCATGTGGGGATTGTATTCGCTCATGTATCCAACACTGAATCTCTTTACCATTACTTTTGGACATTACTTATGAAACTCAAACTCGGTCTTCCGAAAGGAAGTTTGCAAGAAGCAACATTCAGTCTGCTTTCAAAAGCAGGATTTAATTTTTCCGTTTCAAGCCGCTCATATTTTCCTTCGGTGGATGATGAAGAATTAGAAGGCATGCTCATCCGCGCGCAAGAAATTGCACGCTATGTCGAAGACGGTGTGTTCGATGCAGGCTTGACCGGTTACGATTGGGTTTTAGAAAGCGGCGTTGATGTTGTGCAAGTGTGTGATTTAATTTATTCCAAGCAAAGCATGCGCAAAGTAAAATGGGTACTTGCCGTACACGAAAACTCTCCGGTGCAGTCCGTAAAAGATTTAGAAGGTAAACGCATTGCAACTGAAGTTGTTGAACTCACAAAAAATTATTTAAAACAGCACGGCGTTACTGCAACGGTAGAATTTTCGTGGGGTGCAACCGAAGTGAAAACTCCTGACCTCGTTGATGCTATTGTTGAAGTAACGGAAACAGGCAGTTCGCTTCGCGCAAACAAACTTCGCATTGTTGATGTGGTGCTGGAATCGAACACAAAACTTATCGCCAACAAAAACAGTTGGACAGATCCGTGGAAACGCGAGAAGATTGAAAACATTGCGATGTTATTGCAAGGCGCAATCAATGCCGGCACAAAAGTCGGATTGAAAATGAATTTGCGAAAAGCAGATTTAGAAAATGTGCTGGCGTTAATTCCGGCACTTCGCAAGCCAACAATTTCGCAGCTTGCCGATGAAGAGTGGATTGCGCTCGAAACAATTCTGGAAGAAAAAATTGTGCGTCATATTATTCCACAACTCAAACGCGCCGGTGCAGAAGGCATCATTGAGTATCCGTTGAACAAAGTGATTTATTAGAGACGTGGACGAAAGGTGTCGCCACCAAGACATTCACCCTGTTGGATAATCTGTTGGCTAATGGGACGAATATTAAGAATGTATATCCAACAGGGCAGGGTCACAAAGACCTACAAATTTGAAATGTTTTTCTGCCGAATGTCCCGAAGGGATGGCTTCGCCACATGGCTTTGCCATTTGTGTCTTCGAGTCTTTGTGGCAAAAGAGGGGGTTCTCGACCGTGTTTCCAGATTATGAACGGGACGTTTTTGTTTTAAAGACTTTCTTCCTACATTTTGTAAAATTAACTGTGTTTCATTGTAACGTATCATTTTCAAATAAGGAACAACAAATGAAATCATCCTTTCTCCCTCTCTTGATAATCTTATTTGTTACTCTAAACGGATGCGGGGCATCCATAACTCCTGCATTGTATTTGCCTCAACAAACTGATGAGATAAAATTAGTGTATCGAAATGGAAATCCATTTGCATACGGACAAAATGATACAGTATCTTTTGTTGTTTCAATAGAACCGGACATTGTTGCGGGACAACAATATATGCGAGCATGGATTCTTTTAAAGAATAACACACAAAGTGAACTCCTTCTTAAACCCGAACAAATCGCAAAAATTTTAGTTAAAGATAAATTTGATATTGCTAGACTACGTGTAGTATCGCCAAATTATATCTTAAAAAGTATTGATGATAAAAAAGCATCAGAACAGATTTGGCAGACGATTGGCGGAATGATCAATTCAGTTACAGCCCAGCCAACTACTGTTCGAAGTTCCGATGGAACTACATATACAATTGACGACACACACGAGAAAAGAAAAGAAATTGCAAAGGAAACAAATGCTGCAAATACTTCAACAGAGATAATCTATGATATGTATAAAAATAGCGTTAACAGTGGAATATTAAAAATTCATACATTGTTCCCGGGAGAAAGCATTAATGGGTATATCTACTTTGGAATGTCGAGAAAACTCGAACCTTTATTTAATCATCCGGAAAAACTTTTTTACACTCTTTCTATTCAGATTGGAAAAGAAAAATCAATATCATTTGTTCCACAGTTAATTTTTACCCGATAGATCATAAAGAAAAAGAATTTTTCTTTCAGAATAAATTAAAGAGACATCTCCTTGAATCAAAGCATTTGTTACGAAATAACTATTTATTAAATTTTCAACGTACACTGGCGAGATGAAATGACCGTAACTAACGTTTGCTTCTTTACGAGTCAGTAAGTATATTTTTTAGAAAGGAATTGAAAAATGTCAACTCAACAACTTATTTCAACAATACAGCCTTTGCCTGTTCAAGAAAAATTAGCTCTGATAGAATTTCTTTCCCGCTCAATTCAGCAAGAACTTTCAAAAAACACTTTGCTTTCTGATGAAACACAGCAAACACTTTCTTTAATTCAAAATGATTTATCGTGGAATTTTATGAAAAATTCTGAAGAGGATATTTATTCTGAAGCAAACATTAAAGAACGACGATGAAATATAGAAGAACAGAAATTGTTCTTGCTCAATTTCCTTTTACTGATGAAACAGGAAATAAACTTCGACCAGTATTAATACTTACCGAATCTTCTCAAATACATTCGGATTATTTGGTGATGTTCATTTCATCTCAGTTATCCCAAAAAGAAGAATATGATTTCATCATTGACCCAACACACGTAAAATATGCCGTTTCGGGTTTAACCAAACAATCGGTTATTAAACTATTGAAACTCGGGACAATATCTGAATCCCTAATTCTTGGTACGTTGGGAAATTTACATCTACCTACATTCGATGAAATCCTAAAAACTCTGGTGAAAAAGTTGCAATCGGAATAGGACCAATAACAATTGGCTTCGTTCACTAATATCCGCTCCTTGAACCCACGTTTCTTTCTTCATACATTTTTGTTGATATTTAATTAAGGAAATTTTGTGAAACTAATTTTTTATTTTTTTTTTGCTTTCGTCCCTCTT
>CAYHZL010000095.1:0-13055 GCA_964361075.1 uncultured Chitinophagaceae bacterium | reverse complement strand
AAACAGACCGTATGCAGTCTGTGTATACTCATCGTTATTGAAAAACGAAATTGAAACATTACATGAATTGCAAAATATCAGCACTGTTGCATTAACACATAATGTAAAAGTGATTGTAGTTGGTTGCGAATTACCTGCAGAAACTGGGATTGAAAATTGCGACGCATTTTCATCGTATAAAAATTTTTCGTTGAAACAACATGGTCAACAGTTGGTTGATCAACACAATAACATTGAAATAGAAAAAAATAATTTAAAAACTAATTAAAGGAGAAAAACAAAATGGATACTCGACCCCCGTGATGTACAAAGCAACGCAACAAAATTTTTATCAACAAAATATTGATAACGAAAGAAAAAAATGAAAACAACAAACAATTCACAAACACAAATAGGAGATACAACAATGAGACGTACATCTATGTTTTCTCGATTTGGATTAGCGATGGTAATAATACTGTTGCTTTCCTCTTTGCAAGAAGTATTTGCGGCAGGTACTGCAGCAGGTACTGCAATTACAAACCAAGCAAGTGTTACTTTTAACGATGGTGCGAATGTTAAAAGTAAAAATTCTAATACAGTAAGTATGTATGTAGGTCATAAAGTTGCCGGTGCTTTTACACCTACTTCAGGTTCCCAAACTACGTACGACAATGTTACTTACTATTCTGCGGTATCATTCCAGAATACTAGTAACCGTGCAACACCATTTACCATTTCCTTTAATACAGTTACTGGCTATACATTAAGTTTAGTCGCTGATGTTGATGGCAGCGGTACATTTACTACTGGCGATACTACTTTTACATATAACCGTGATTCTATTGGTGTAGATGCAACGAAGAATTATTTAATTAAAGCTGTTATTGCAACAGTTAATGACGCAACAGTAAATAGCATTGTATTAACACTTACAAATGCTGGCGTTGGTGATGGTCCTAATAACGTCGTTGTATTAAATTCTACTTTTACCCAAACATTTACACTCACTTCAACAATCAACAAACCTGTTATTTCATTTGCCGCAAGTGGAACTGCACCAAGCCCTTTAATTCCCGGTGCAGCATTTAATTATAGCATAACACTTGACAACGGAGGTAGTGCAACACCATACAGTTATAATAATATAAGTGGTCTGGTTCAATTTACTTATACAATACCAACCAATTTTACATTTGGCGGTGGTGCATCAGGTACATATACATTAACTGGCGGCGCTGGTGGAACCATTGCGTATTCAGTTTCAGGTTCTGTAATTACTTTTACACTTGATACAGCAAAATTAGCTCCTGCGTTAGCAGCTACATCATTTACACTTCCTTTTACAATTAATCAATCATTAGCTAATGGTACTGGTCCTGCATCAGGTCAACCTGTTGCAACCGCTTCAACAGATTTTAGTACCCTTGCCTATGGAAGCGGACAAAATGCACTTACACAGCTTGTATCAGCCAGCGGAACAATTTTTAATGGCAGCGCTGTAGTTGCAACCTCAAAAGGTGGAAAATTTTATACTACACCTGCAAACGCTACAGCTGCAACGGATGAGAATGTAGAATATGTTTATACGTTAAAAAATATGGGTAACACTGCGGCGACGTTCACATTGGCTGATGTTCAGTATCTCGGACAACATAATGTTGATCATTTAATCGCATTAACTTCAGTTGGAACAGACTTAGCTGCTGGTCCAACAGGAAGTATTAATCCCGGTGACACAATCCATATCTATGTTCGCCTTACAGTTCCTACCGCATCTGTAAACGATACAATCGCACGACAAATTACATTAACACCAACTGCGACAGGAACACTGTATACCGGGAATGTTTCTTCAGATTCTATCCACGTAGTAAAAACAAGAGTTGTTGCTGCAACATTTACGATAAACCTTGCGGCTGCAAGTATTGCCGGAATTGGTACCACATCAAATCCGGCTCCTGGTGATACAATCACATTTGAACTCACAATTGTAAATACCGGCGCTGCAAATGCAACAAGTGTTACTATCGCAAATGCTATTCCAACCAATATGACTTTTCTTGCCGATGGTTTTGCATCAGGCAAAGGAATTGATATTGATGGAACTGCACAGACAAATGCAGCCGATACCGATTTTGCAGAATATACAAGTGGAACTGTCAGAACAAACTCGACCTTTGGAGTAAATGCCGGAGTAACAAAAGTTATTAGCTATAAGTGTACAGTTAACTAATGTTGTTTTGAACTTACCGAGAGTGATCTCGGTAAGTTCACAAAGAAATATAATTTTTCAAGTCTTATTGATTTGGAAAGTGTAAGAAGAAAAAAAATAAACTAACAAACACCGAGCACATGCTCAACACACTACAAACATATTGCCTTTTGATTTTGGGAAGTATGTTCCTTTTTGTTTCGTCAGTTGATGCGCAAGTGTTCATCAATGAACCGAAAGAAGGAACGACGAGCCATTTCACAAGCCAGTTTGTTGGCGGCACAGCTCCTTCAGGCTTGCCGATAAAATTGTTTGTGAATGGTGTTGCTGTAGATTCGGGCAGTGTTCGTGGTGATGGTGTATTTGAATTCATCGGAACATCTGTGCCGCAAGGTCCAATAACTTTTACTGTCGTTGTAAAAATGTGGAATGGTCGGGAAATGAAAGCGATACGGAAAATGCATGTGTTCGGAACTCCTGACTCTATTATAGTGAATATGCCGGAGAGTGAAGTTCGTGCTGATGGTCGCACAACGATGAACGTAACGGCTAACGTTGTTGATAAATGGGGAATGAAAATCCGCGATGGATATTTTATTACTGTTGAAGCCGACAGCATGAAGATGGATATACAAGATGTTGATCCGAATACAATCGGCGTTCAAGTTCGATTGACTAATGGCGAGATTGCAATTCCTTTGCGTGCGCCGAAAGATGCAGGGATGTATTCACTTAAACTTTCTACTTCTTCAATTGCAACTCGTGTCAGCAAAGAATTCAATACTCCAATTGAACCGTTAATGTTAGTTGGTTCTGCAGATGCAAGCGGTAGTATGTTGAAAGCATCAAGCAATTTTTCATCATTGAACTTGAAAAATGAAAATAAATTGAATAATGGTTTTCATAGCGATGGTCGGTTAGCATTGTACGGACGCGGTTCGGTGTGGAGTGATTATTTACTGACTGCATCGTACGACAACACACGACGTCAAGATAGATTATTTAAAGAACTTGATCCCGATGTGTTGTATTCAATCTATGGCGATAACAGTACGGTTGATTACACTGCGCAATCAAACAATCCATTCTTTGTGAAATTGGAACGCAATCGTTCGTACGCATTGTTTGGTGATTTCAATACAGGACTTTCGCAGAACGAACTTGCTCGTTACGATCGCACATTCAACGGTGTAAAAGCTCACTACGAAACGAAAAAAGAAAATGCAGATATTTTTGCAACATTAACCGATCGCAAAGTTGTTCAAGATGAAATTCGCGGACAAGGAATATCCGGTTTCTATTTCTTAGGGAAGAGCAGCATTGTAGTCGGAACAGAAAAAGTGCGAATTGAAACACGCAATAAACTGCACAACGAAATTGTAATTTCGCGTTTAGAAAAAAGCCGCTTCGGTGATTATGAAATTGATTATCAACAAGGAACATTGTTCTTTAAGCAACCGGTTGCAAGTATTGATGTGAACGGCAATCCGGTGTACATAGTAGTTACGTACGAAGCCACAACAAACATTGCAACGGAATATAGTTACGTTGTCGGTGCACAAGGCGAAAAAGAAATTGTTACCGGATTGCGCATCGGTGGAACCGCTGTTCACGATCGTTCAAATAATAATTTTACATTACTTGGCGCGAACACAAAGTATGCACTCAATCAACAAGTAACTCTTGGCGGAGAATTTGCCCGCGGCTTTGATAAAATTAGTAAAGGCGGTAATGCGTGGAAAGTTGATGTTGCCGGTTCGCCAATTGCAAAACTTCAATTGAAATCTTATTTTAGAAAAGTTGAAAGCGGCTTTATGAATCAAACTATGGGTGCCGGCGGAGTGAACAACGAATCCGGTTCAACAAAATATGGCGCCGGTGCAACCTATACAGGATTGGAAGCAACGAAACTTTCAACAGATTATTACCATACAATTCAATCAACCGGTGGTAAAGAAGTAGTGATTAGTTCAGTAGTTGCCGGAGGCGAGCGTTCATTTGGAAATGCAGCGACACTTGGCGCTCGTGTAGAAAATATTTCTTACAAAACACCGAGCGATACAGCATCGAGCGCAAAACAATCAACCGTGCTTGCAATGCGAGGAACAATTAAGCCGATGAATAGACTAAATATTATTGGTGAATACGAACACAGCATCAGTTTTTCGGAAAAGAATCAGGTAAAACCATCGGCAGCAACAATTGGCGCAGAATATAAAATTATTGATCCGGTTACGCTTTCATTAAGTCAAAAGTTTTTTGGTAACGGTGCAAACGCTTCGTTGTTCGGAATCAGTTCTGATCTCGGCTATGGAACATCGGCGTTGGCGCGCTACCAAATTGGCAACGGAATCAGCGGACAACGTAATCAGATGAGCATTGGTTTGAAAAATACACTTCACCTCACCGACGAACTCACATCGAATGTTTCGTATGAAAGAACACGCGCACTTGATCGCAATATCATTGAAGTGCACACTGAAGATAACGATGCAGTTTCTGCAGGACTTGAATATTTACCAAAGGCGCCGGTCAAAGCAAGCATCAAAGGCGAACTTGCTAAGAACAGTCAAGGTTTGAAACGCAATGTAGTATTTGGCGGCGATCTTCGTTTGAATACAGAATTTACGTTGATTGAAAAATTCAGTTACTATGAAGAATCTCGCATACAAACACAACCAAGCGATTCATCAAAATCATTTGCAGGAAATACTCTTGCTGTTGATCAATTTGGTTTGAGCAGTGCATATGGTGTGTTGAAAAAAATGAGCAACATCATCGGTCTTGCGTATCGTCCTATTTCGTTTGACTGGTTGAATGCAATTGGTAAGTATGAAAAGAAACTTGAATACAACGGAATGGTTTCGCCCGAAACGGAAGAGAACACAGATATCATTTCATTGCATACGTTTATCGAACCGGTTCGTGGTTTGGAAATTGGAACCAAATACGCAATGAAGATGAAATCAGAAAAGACGTATGATATAACTGCAAACACGTTTACAGATTTCTATCTTGTTCGTGCCGAGTATGATTTGCGATGGAATAATTTTGATGTTGCGGCAGAGTACAGAACGCTGAACCAACACGAATCGCAAACGATGAAAAACGGTTACAGCGCTGAAATAGGAAATGTTGTATTTGAAAACATCCATATTGGTGTCGGTTATAATTTTGTTGGCACGAAGGATAAAGACCTTGTCGCTTCCGAATATTGGTCAGCAGGTCCGTTCGTCAGTATTCGTGCAAAGTTCACTGAAAAGATTTTGAAGTATTTTGAGAAATAATCTGGTATGATATCTATGAAACATCTTCAGATTACAAACAATGAAATAGAAAGTATGCGAAGTACAATTCTGAAAAATATTGTATTACTGCTGGGAGTGCTCTTGTTTTCGAGCACGATGGCGCTTGCACAAAGTGTTGCAAACTATAACGCACCCAATGGAACTCTTACGCGTACAACCGGAATTTCATTTTCTTCAATTGAAGCATACGGAAATTCTGCGCCGACTTGGCGCAATGTGCTTTCTTCAACAGAAGACGATAACCGAAGTTATCCAATTCCGATTGGTTTTGATTTTTGGTATATGGGAACTCGTTTCACTTATTTTTGTGTTTCGACAAACGGATTTATTGATTTATCGAGCGCGACAAATGATGGAGGTCCGAACAGTCATAAATACGGTCCGTACGATGCCGACTTTAGTAGTTCGTTGGCGGCGAATACAATGCCGTTAACTATTGCTCCTCTCTCTTACGATATGACAACCGATACTTCATCCGGTGGATTAGATGCGCTTGGTAATGGAATAAAATATTATGTAAGCGGAGTTACTCCGAATAGAGTGTTGACTGTTGAATGGATTCGCGTGCAACCATGGTACACCGGTGCAGGCGGTCAGCCGGAATTTACATTTCAAACGAAGTTGTATGAAACAAGCGGCAACATAGAGTTTGTGTATGGCAATATGGTGATGGGTGGTTTTTTATTTACAGCACAAACTATTAACAGTGCGAAAGGATACACGTGCGGCTTAAATGGAACTTCAATGAGCGCAGCGCCGACAACAGCGCAATTACTTATTCAACAAACAGTAAATACAACAACATTCAATAATTTGAATGCAACCGGCGGTGATGCCGATGCACCACATACATTGCAAACCCTTCCAACTTCTTTTTCGAAAATAACATTTGCGCCGCCTGCTGTTGCCGCGCCAACCGGATTGAATTTTACCGGTGTAACGCAAACATCAATGCAAGTAAATTGGACCGATGTGGCAACGAATGAAGTTGGGTATGTCATCTATCGTTCGGATGATGGAGGAAGTTCGTACAATTTTATTACACAACTTTCTGCGGGGCAACAATTTTACAATCAAACAGGATTACTCGCAGGAACGACATACTACTGGAAAGTGTACGCTGTTACCGAAGGAACACTTAGTTCCTCATTATCAGGCAGTCAAGCAACGTCAGCACCGGGTAATGATACTTCTGCAACTTCCGGTTTGTGGAGTTCTTCTTCAACGTGGAAAAGCGGTGTTGTTCCCGGTTCATCATCGAATGTTGTTATTGCGGATGGACATACTGTGAAGATTGACCAAAATGTTACTGTCAATTCAATTGCCGTTGGACTTGGAACAAGCGGTATTCTGCAAATCGGAAATGATAACATTGCAACATCACTTACAATTACTATAACAGGTTTGCTTGATGTTCGAGCGGGTGCAACATTTGCAGTCAATACAACATCGAATACCACTGCACACATTTTAAATATTACAGGCAATATTCAAAATGCCGGAACATTTGATGCAGCGCCGGATGTTGATAGCCGTTGCGCAACGAATTTTAGTAGAGCCGGTAACCAAACAATTACCGGGTCTGGTGCAACAACACGCTTCTATACTATGGCTCTCAATATGGGAGCGAGTAACTTAAACATTCTCGATATTTTTGCTGCAAACTTTACTTCAGCGGCTACTAACTTTTTAACACTAAATACCGGTACGTTTAATCTTGCAACAGGTGCAACTATAACTCCGTTTACCGGAAACAGAACCATTCCTGATTCGGCAGCGTTGTGGATTAATCATGCTTCTGCTGTTGTCAATACTACGGGAGGGAGTGTAACAGTTGCCGGTGAATTGAAAGTTATTGCCGGAACATTAAATGTTGGTAACGCGTCGGATAACAATTTAGTTTCTGATGGCGGTGTGTTTAATATTTCCGGCGGTACAATTACAATTGCCGGACGATTTGAAACGATTAGTAATTATGCAATTACTGAATTAACAATGTCTGCCGGAACAATGTACTTAAATAATGTTGGCAGCACTTCAACAACAAATTCTCCATTCACAATGAGAGTGCCGGGCTCGCGATTGGTAATGAGCGGAGGTACAATTGTTATTCGTCGTGCAGGAAATAGCGGTACTGGTAATTTTGGCATTGAAAATACGAGCTACACAAATTACACAATCACCGGCGGGCTTTTCCAAATTGGTGATGGCACAACTCCTGCGGCGCAAACGATGAGAATTAATAGTTCTCTTCCTATGTGGAATGTAACTGTGAATAGTGCAAATGCATCTGCTCAATTATTTACAAACCATCTTACAGTATTAAATGATGTTACTATTACAAGCGGTAGTGTGGATGCCAATACACTGAATATGACTGTTGGCAGAAACTGGTCTAACAGTGGAACATTTACACCGAGTACAGGTAAAGTTACATGTAATGGTACAGGAAGCCAAAGTATTACAAAAACTGCAGGTGAAACATTTAACAAACTTACTGTAAATAAATCAGGCGGTACACTTTCGTTAATGAATAATGTTACTGTCGCAGATTCGTTTGCACTTTCTGCGGGAACGCTTGATGTTTCAACTCAGACATTAACATTGAATGGTGTTGTTACCGGCGGTGGAACATTGTTAAGCGCAACAACGGGAACTGTGAATTACAATAAGAGTACGAATACACAAACTGTGTTAGCGGCTAATTATGGTAATGTAACATTCAGTAATTTTTTGAAAACGTTACCTGCTTCTACAATCGGAATTGCCGGAACATTTACACCGGGCAGTGCTTATGGACATACTACAACCGGAAATACAATTGACTATAATTTATCCGGTTCACAAAATATTGCTCTGTTCAGATATAATAATTTAACATTAAGCGGTAGTGGTTCTAAAACAGTATTTACTTCTTCCGATACTGTTGTTGGTAGTTTAAATATTTCCGGTGTTACGTTAGATAATGCTGCGTTGAATATGGTTGCATTAGGAAGTGTTACGAACACAGGTTCACATACCGGAACAAGCGGCGCGCTTGTTATTGGCGGAACACTTAACCAGTCAATTTCCGGCGGCGGCTCATTCAAGAACATTACGATGAACAATGCTGCAGGCGCAGCAATTTCCGGAACGACAACTATTAATGGAGTATTGAATTTTACTAACGGTGTAATTACAACGAATACAGATACACTTATTATTTCTTCAACAGGTTCTGTTACAAGAACATTGGGACATGTGAACGGCTGGCTGCAAAAAACAATTTCTGCAACCGGTTCAAATATTATGCGCTATTTTGAAATTGGTGATGCAACGAATTTTACTCCTGCACGATTCCAATTTGCAAGCGTTACCGCAGCAGGAAATATTACTGCTCGCACAGTAAGCGGCGAACATCCGAATGTCTTAACATCTTTCATTGATCCTACTGATGATGTGAATCGTTATTGGGAATTACGAAGTTCGGGTAGCTTTGCATATTCAATTGCATCCGGATATAATGCAACATTTAAATTTATTAACCCCGGCGATTTAGACCAAACGGCAAATACTCTTTCCTACAGAATTAACATTCATAATGGTACAACATGGGATTCGACCACCGCAGGAACGCGAACAGTTGATTCGACACAAGCGACAGGAATAGATTCACTTGGTACATTTGCTGTTGGTATGCAAACTTCCAATGGTATGTATCGCACGAAAGGAAGCGGACGTTGGAC
Organism: uncultured Chitinophagaceae bacterium; assembly: GCA_964361075.1. Lineage (GTDB taxonomy): Bacteria > Bacteroidota > Ignavibacteria > UBA10030 > UBA8401 > CAYHZL01. The sequence continues at coordinate 3,828 of CAYHZL010000095.1, read as the reverse complement.
TGAATGGTGGAATGTGTGGGAGCGATATAATGGAACAACATGGGTAGCTGCAACAACATTTCCAAAAAATGCCGACGGAATGATTTCAATTCAAAGCGGGCATACTGTTACTGTTGATACAAATTTATCGTCTGCTACTAATCGTGTGGATCAAGTTATTATTGAAACCGGCGGACAAATTACGATTACTACCAGTGGTAATTTCAGATTAAATAATGGCGCAGGAACTGATCTAACAATTTATGGCACATTGAAGTTAACGGGAACCGGAACTTTTTCTGCCGCTGCAACTACAGCGACAGTTTCAATAGGAAGTGGCGGTGTCTATGAACACAACGTTAATGGCGGCGCAATTACAACGAGTACGAATGCTACAACGTGGACGTGGAGTTCGGGTTCAACACTTTTAATTACCGGTGTTACAACTACTGTTCCTACAAGTCTGAATCAATCTTTTGCAAATGTAACGTGGAATTGTACGGGACAAACCGCAACATTGAATCTTGCCGGTAACCCGACAACCATTGCAGGAAATCTCACAGTTGTTTCAACCGGTACCGGTCAATTACAATTGAACGATAATACTGCGACGACAAAATCTATTACCGGAAAATTTATTATTCAGGGTGGCACGACTGTTTTGAAATCTACCGGTGCAACTGCATATACCGTGAGTGTTACGGATAGTCTTGTGATGACAGGCGGTACGCTATCGTTAGTAACCGGAACTGGTACAGGCGGCGTTACGATGAATGTTTCCGGTCATACAAGAATTGGAGGCGGAACATTAAATCTTACACAAGATAATTCTGCAACAGGAACATTAAATGCTGCGAAAAATTTTACACATACATCAGGTATCATTACGGAAGGCACTACATCCACCACGGGAGCGGCAATTAATTTTAACGGAACATCATTACAGCAATACACTTCCGGTGGAAATATTAATGCGCAAGTAAACTTTACCGTGAATAGCGGCGCTCAATTACAATTAGGTGCAACCGATAGTATTTCCGGTGCAGGAACATTTACACTCTCATCAGGTTCAACATTGTATATCGGGTCGGCAAATGGAATAGCATCAACCGGTGCAACAGGTAATATTCAAGTAACCGGTACGCGCAGTTTTAATTCCGGTGCAAATTATATTTACAACGGAGCGAGCGCTCAAGTATCTGGTGCATTCACAACAACACCAACAGTACGAACAGCAAATATTTTGACAATCAATAACACTGCCGGAGTTACATTATCAGATTCTATCACTGTAGTTGATTCGTTGAAGTTGTTAAGTGGTGTGATAAGTATTTCAACACGAACATTGTACATCAACAATACAGCATATCTTACAAGCGGCAGTTTTACAAGTGCAACAAATGGAACTGTTAATTACAATAAAGCTTCCGCCGGACAAACGGTTATTGTTGCAAATTATGGAAATTTAATTTTCAGTAATTTTAGTAAAGTATTTCCTTCCACCGGTACGGTTGGAATTGCCGGAACATTTACTAAAGGTCTTGCAAGTCCAACTTCGCACACAGTGAGCGGCAGTACTGTTGATTTTAATGGCGCATCACAAGCACTTCCGAAATTTACGTTCAATAATCTAACTCTCAGCGGCAGCGGAACAAAGACTGCTGATTCAAGCATCGTAGTGAATGGAACGTTAACTCTTTCTGCAGGGACATTGAACCTCAGTACATCCAGTGTTATTGTAACTGCAAAAGGAAATGTTGTTAACAATGCAACAACAACCGGCGCAGGAAAAATAATGTTGAATAGTGGCAGCGCATTTCATACTGTGTCCGGAACTGGTTCGTTCAATAATCTCGATTTGGATGATCCGTATGGTGCATCATCTTCTAATACTATTACTGTGAATGGATTGCTTTCACTAACGAACGGTATTTTTTCCATGTCCGGAAATACTATGGTCATTGCATCCGGTGGTGCTTCAACAAGAACAAACGGTCACATCAATGGAAAGATGCAAAAAACTATTCCGGCAAATACATCTCCTCAAATTATTGATTATCAAATTGGTGATGCAGTTGTGTATGCACCATCAAGCGTTACATTTAATGCAGTCTCGATTGCCGGAACATTGACTCTGTCAACAACTGGTGTTGATCATCCAATAATTAAATATTCCGGATTAGACCAAACTAAAGATGTTAACCGGTATTGGACTTTATCCGGAGCCGGTGGTATCACTTTTACAACGTATGATGTAACATTTTATTTCGCGACTAGTGATTTAGATGTGAATACACCGGCAACAAATCCGAATGCTTTTTTTGCGAAACGATATAATTCTGTTTGGTTTGCTGCAACAACTGTGTTGCGTAACTCAAATTGGATTCGCTCGCAGAACAATAATGGCTTCGGTGATTTCGCTGTCGGTGAACTTTCAACAATTATTTATTGGACGAAAGGCGCCGGTACATATAATTGGGGAGACGATAATAATTGGAGTACAAACAGTCAGCCGACATTATATAACGATGTAATATTTGATGGAAAAGATACCATTGAAGTGAATGTTGCCGGCACAACAAAAAAATTGATTATACAAAATGACACATTGCGTGTAACAATACTTTCCGGAAATACGTTAACAATTTCCGATACACTTACGCAGTATAGCGGAATTATTAGTACGCGCGAAGCATTCCCGACAGTGAGTACAGCAATTTTTAATGGCGGAACATTTGGATATGATGCAACCGGTGGAACTCAAACTGTTTCAGCACACACGTATAATAATTTAAGAATTAGCGGTGGTGGAACGAAGACAGCAACAAATCTATTCACCGTAAACAAAGGTTTGAATATTGGTGCCGGTGCAACATTTGCAGATGGTGGATTTATTATTACAGTAAAAGATAGTCTTACCAATAATGGAATTCATTCTGGCTCAGGAAAAATTTTATTACAAGGTGCAACTCAACAACACATTGCCGGTGTTGGTTCTTTTACAACACTGGAATTAAACAACGCAACCGGTGCTACTCTTCAGGGTAGTATTAGTACTTCAGCGTTAGTAATGACATTGGGAACGATGAATACAGGAACGGATTCCATTACTATTACTACTACACGTTCGGGAAACGGAATAATTATTGGAAAGATTAGAAGATTGCATACATTTCTGCCAAACGTATCGTATGAGTTTGAATCGCCGAATAACACCATCAATTTCAATAGCGGCACGCTGCCAACTTCGGTTACTGTAAAAGTTGCGATCGATAGTACTGCAATTACTAATACATATATGAATCCGATTAATCGTTACTATGATATTGCACAAGTTGCCGGTTCAGGATTTCAATACAAATTGCGGTTGCATTATGAAGATACAGAATTAGGAACAGCAAATTCTGAGACGAGCCCATCCTTAAAAATCTGGAAAAATGATTCATTGAATGTATGGACAAGAATTGGTGTAAGTTCAAATGATGCTGTTGCTAATTGGGTGCAATGGGATTCTGTAACATCGGTAGGAAGATTTTCACTTTCGAGCAGAACAATTACTAATGTTGTGTTGTCGCTTGCTGCCAATGCAACAAATCCTGGACCTCAGGATACAGTAACATATACTATATCATACAATAATTCAGGCGATGGCAGCGCGACAAATTTTATAGTTATTGCACCAATTCCAACCGGCACAACAACATACGTTCCGGGAAGTGTAGTACTGAATGGTACACCAACACCTGATGGAACCGGTGGTGTAACGGTTAATTCCACTGCAATCACCATCAATTTGAGTACATTAACAGGTGGTTCGTCCGGTACTATTGTGTATAAAGTTGTCATTAA
>CAYHZL010000094.1:0-13183 GCA_964361075.1 uncultured Chitinophagaceae bacterium | reverse complement strand
TAACATCACAAAATTTGGTCAAGATAAACCTTGAAGGTTTTTAGAGATGCCCTTATAAGTGTTACAATTATTAATTGTGGTTAAATGGGAAATGAATAGTATGATAAGATGTATAGCGACTTTAATTTTACATTATCGGATATCGAGATATTTTTATCTATCGATAAGGAATATTTTTATACCAAAGAAAATTAATGAATATGAAGCAAGATTAATTACTATAGAACCCTCAAGTATTTGTGATGCTAAATGTATTTTTTGTAATTATAAATTTGGTTATAGAAAAAAAATAACAATGTCAAAAGAGACATTTCAAAGTGTTGCACAATCTTGCTTTGACATGGGTTATAATAATTTAAACTTAACATCTGTAGGTGGAGAGTTTTTAACAAACCCTCATGCTGTTTTGATATTAGAAGGAGCAAATCAAATAGGCTTTAGAAGCATTGCTTTTCATACAAATGGAATACTTTTATACCGTCATGATGTTGAACGATTACTTAAATCAGGATTAGGATGTTTATTGATCTCAACACCAGGATTTTCAAAAGAACTGTATATAGACATATTTGGAGTTGACAAATATGATGAATTTAAGAAATCAGTCATCTTACTTCTTGAGATCCATAAAAGAATTAATTCAAAAGTACTTGTTCAATTTTGTCCACGCACATATTTAACAATTGAAGAAATTAAAAAATCAGATTTTTACAAAGAAACAATATCAAAGTACATTAGCGACGTAGTCAGTATAGACAAACCGGTTACAATATTCGATTCTTGGAATAAAACGATTAATAATGCAGATTTGAAAAAAGGGATGACACTTGATGTAATACCGATTAAATCTATTTATCCGTTAAAGAAATTACATCTCTGTGGCTTAATGGAACAGATAAACATATTATCTAATGGCGATGTGCGCCTGTGTAATTGTAGATATGATAAAACGATAAGCAAAGATGATGACCCGCTTTTTATCGACAATATTTCAAAATATAAAAGTTTGTCCGAACTTCTTGAAATAAATGACAATAAAATAAAAAAGATAAAAGATAATTTTATTAACGGTAATTTATCTGAATTATGTCGCACCTGTTCTGTATATCGACCCGTTATAAAATGAATTACCGATCTACGACTTAATTACTGATGTTACGCACGTTGGGAAAATGCCTAAAACATTAAGGTCGTCATGCCCGAATGCTTTAATCGGGCATCCATTATGTAGATTCCCGCTAAAAACATGCGGGAATGACGGTTGGTTTTTCATCTTTGCGTAACGTGAGTTAATTAAACAAGGATTTATTCCAATTATAAAATCATATTATGATTTGAATCAACATAGATTTTGTTATAATATTCGTCATCATGTACAACAAATCGAATTTGCGATAATTTCAAATAACTCACTTTTCAATCTTGTATGCCTGCAGAAGACCGATTTAAAAATGTCTCACAGGTTAGAGATAAATTAATGAACGATAACCGGTCATTACCGATAAACGAATTTCATTGATGATAGAGTTTGACTATGTGCTCAAGCATTCATTATACAATAAAGGTACACTGCTATGTGGTTTGAAATTGCAAAGCTCTATTCTTTTTTTTATCGCATAGTTCAAGATCGCTTTGGAATAAATATTCGAGGCATTGGCTGGTTGATGCGCAAAATATCGAGCGACCATGTTTTGCTTGTGGATGATGTGAAAATATTTTTCGACCACACTGTCGCTAATTGTTATCTTCGATTGATTTCCGGTTCGTATAACGAACCTGAAACACATATATTTATCAAGGCAGTCGTTTCGGAACTTTCTTCTAAAATAAATTTTGTTGATGTCGGTGCAAACATCGGTGAGATGATCACGGATTTTGCACGACTGCCTCAGATAGAAAAAGTTTTTGCGTTTGAACCGAATCCCCGCTGTGTTGCTGTGTGCAAAGAAAATATTCGATTGAATAACTACACGAATATTACACTGATTCCCAAAGTTGTGAACGACGACGGACGCGATGTTCTTTTCCATATCAACGAAGAGGCTGCCGTAACATCCTCTATTGCTGAGCAATCCTCTTCGCATTCGCCGCGGCGAAAGCGTTTTGCTGCCACTACACTTGATACAGAACTTCGCAGCATTTCTTTTTCGACGATTCTCTTGATTGATGTTGAAGGAGCGGAAGCTTTGGTAATGAAAGGCGGAAGAGAATTTATTCGTGCCAACATGCCGTTAATTATTTTTGAGTATCACGAAGTAACGCGTACACATTTTTCGCTCGATGACGTGCGAGCCATTCTCGGTTCACAGTATCATATTTATCGGTTGCGGCAAGACGGTATGATTGATGATCGATTAGACGATACATGGAATTGTGTCGCTGTTAATGACCAATCGTTATTTTTTGATGCATGCATGAAAAATTTCAAGTCCCGAAGGGACTCCTTCGGAGAAAAACAGATGAGCGAAATTTCACAAACACCGAGCATTGTGATTGGGTTGCCAGTACTTTTATACGGAGGTACAGAACAACATACTTTAAACATAACCAAAATCTTACACGACGCCGGATATTCTGTAACCGTGTTGTGTTATTATGAATACGATGAGAATGTTGTCGTACTTTTTAGGAACGCCGGCGCACAAGTGCGATTGATGGAATTGCATCGCGATATGAAACACACAGCAACCATTTTTCAACTGTATTCACTACTGCAAAAGCTGATTAAAGAATTTCGGGTATTGAATCCATCAATTATTCATATCCAATATGTTGCGCCAGGGCTTGTGCCGATTCTCGCCGCGCGGTTAGCAACGCGGAGTTTTATTACAACAGCTATTCATACATCCGGTAGTTATTTTTACGGATGGAAAGCTAAATTATTGTTTAGGTTCGCTTCCACATTGTGCGACAGTGTTGTGTGCGTGTCAAATGATGTTCGACAATTTTGGTTCGGAGAAAAATCTCGCCGCAAAGTGAAAGTTATTTACAATGCAGTTGATGAACGAGAAATATCATCAATTGTAAACAGTTCCAAAGGAATCCCTTCGGGAAACAATCGTCTCAATATAAGAGAAAAATTTCATCTCACCGAAAAACATTTGTTCATCATAATCGGAAGGGCAGGAAAACACAAAGGACACGATATTGCATTTCGAGCATTTGCAAAGATAGTTGCTGAATTTCCTTCCGCACAACTTGTTCTTATCGGCGATATTATAGAAGAAACATTTCTCCGGCAATTAGCGGAAGATTTGCACATCAAAAACAAAATTGTATGGCTTGGCGCATTACCACGAACCCGCACTGTAGAAATTCTTTTTGCTTCAGATTGTCTCCTTGTTCCTTCACGGTATGAAGGATTTGGTCTTACTGCAATTGAAGCGATGGCAGTTGGTGTTCCGGTTATAGCGCACGCTGTTGGCGGATTGAAAGAGATTATTGTGAACGAAAAGAACGGATTATTTTTTAACAATGAAAATGTTGAACAACTTGCAGAAGCGATGCACAGAATAATTACCGAAGAAAAATTGCGTCAGCAATGTATTGAAGGAGGGAAAGAATCTGTGCGAACACAATTTTCTTTTGAACGGTTTACTGCATCTATAAAGGCGTTGTACAATGGACACTGATTCCATTACCATTCAGTCTATAAAAAGAATTGTGTACATCATCTCGCGTACGGTATTACGTTTCTATTGGTTTCTTCTTGGAGGAAGAAAGATTCGTGTGTTTGGTGCACAGTACAGATTTTTATCAACAACAACTTTCCCTTCGTACCGAACGCTGCAATTTCCTAAGAAAGAAATTTTTTCTTCAATTGTGCGTTATGGAGATTACGTGCAAATGCACGCGGCGTATCGTTTCATTTCAGAATTACAACACGCGCCGGTGATTGTTGATGTTGGAGCGCATCATGGCTCATATTCCATTGTGCTTGGGAAATTAGTTCAGCAAAAAAAGGGAAAGTTAATTGCAATAGAACATCATCCTCACTCGTTTGCAATCCTAAAAAAAAATGTTCAACTCAATCTTCTTGAAGATACAGTTGTCTGTGAAAATATAGCGGTGATGGAACAAGAAGGGCACACTCTTTTTACTGACAGCGCTGATCAGAGTTATGCAACATCGTCATTACAGAAAAAAAAATTTTCTGTAACAACAACGCCGCTTTCTGCCCTCATTAAAAAACATTCTCTTCCTCATATTGATATGCTTATTATCGATGTTGAAGGAGCTGAACTGCACGTCCTACATAGTATTGACTGGGAACGTACTACGGTCAATACTATTTACTGTGAACTTCATCCATACAATTGGAAATTATTTGGCTTCGATGGCGATGCGATGAGTGAATTTTTGCGTGTGCACAACTTCCGGTGCTTCGATATGTATTTCAAGGAACATACTGAGTTCCGCGAAAATTTGTATATTGGACCAACGATCTTTGTTCGTCAATCAACGCCAACGAAGAGACTTTAATTATGGTATGCAGTATTGTAATGCCGCTGTATAATAATATTGCTGATGTCGGTGGAGCAGTGCATTCTGTGCTTGAACAGACGGTTTCAGATTTTGAGTTGATTATTGTTTCCAATCTCGTTCCCAAATTCCATTTGGGAACACAATGTGTAAGAAGCTCTGCTTCACTTACAGTAGATATAGACTAAGAGAAAAGTAATGACACGCACACGCTATAAAATCTATAACCAGCAGCAACCGCATTTTCTTACCATGACTGTTGTTGCATGGATGCCGTTGTTTACAAATCCTGAGATTGTTTCGCTCTTGGTTGAATCGTTGCGCTTTGTGCAGAAAGAACGACAAGTAATTCTCTATGCCTACGTTATTATGGAGCACCATCTTCACCTCATTGCTTCGGCGCCAGAACTTGGTAAAACGATGAAAGAATTTAAATCGTTTACAGCAAGAAAAGTTATTGACTATTTGGAAGGGCGAAATTCCATGCCGTTGCTGGAAAAATTGAGACAGGCAAAGCTACATCATAAAAAAGAAAGTGATTATCAACTGTGGCAGGAAGGAAGCCATCCTGAAGAAATCTACAGTGAGAAGATGCTAATTCAAAAAATAGAATACATTCACAACAATCCGGTACGGCGAGGTTATGTTGATGAAGCAAAACACTGGCGGTATTCGAGTGCCCGAAATTATGAAGGTTTTGAAGGACTGCTTGAGGTGAAAACGGATTGGAGAAATGAACGGTAAGTGCGAAGCAGAGCTTCATTGTATTACGTTCCCAAACCGAGTTTGGGAACGAGATCATTCTCCGCTTATTATCTTGTTCCCAAATTCCATTTGGGAACATTTGCTTAACTCTGTTTCGATTTAACTTTTTGCGAAGTAGAACTTCGCTCACATGCGTTCCCAATCGGAGATTGGGAACGAGATGAACAATACCAGCGAAGAGGCTATAACTATGGTATGCAGTATTGTAATGCCGCTGTATAATAATATTGCTGATGTCGGTGGAGCAGTGCATTCTGTGCTTGAACAGACGGTTTCAGATTTTGAGTTGATTATTGTGAATGATGGTTCTACCGATGGCAGCGAAATTCTTGTGCGAAATATAGATGATGCTCGCATTAGAATTATTGATCAAAAAAATAGCGGTGTTGCAGCAGCACGCAATCGCGGCATAGAAGAATCGCGCGGCGAGATTATTGCTTTTTTAGATGCTGATGATGAATGGAAGAAAAATTTTTTAGAAACCATTTTGCTTTTGCAAACAAAGTATCCTCAATGTTCTGTCTTTGCTACAAAGTACTCTTATAAAGAAATCAATAATACATATCGTGAACCGATTATCAGAAAACTACCGAGCAAAGAATGGACAGGTGTTATTGATAATTATTTTGAAATTGCATCGCACTCTGATCCGCTCGTATGGTCATCTGCTGTTGCCGTACGAAAATCAGCATTACAAGCGATCGGTGGTTTTCCGGTTGATATTGCAATAGGAGAAGATTTACTGACGTGGGCGAAGCTGGCATTGCGCTATGAAATTGCCTATACAACAACATCGTGCGCGGTATTTCGGCTGCGTGGTCCAATTGCAGGTATGCCGACACGAAAGCCGGAATTACCGGATCGGGTGGGAAACGAATTGCAAAAAATTATTCCGCAGGTGCCGCATGAAATACAAAAAGATTTTCGCCGCTATATTGCAATGTGGCATCGGATGAGAGCGGCGATGTATATTCAATTAGGAGAACAACGCTGCGCACTTGATGAAGTTCGCAAGATTGCTCGGTACTCGCTTTTTAATCCACAACTTTATTTTTATCTTATGGTAGCACTGTTACCGCGTTGGCTGCGGCAAACGATGCTTCGGATTTTTTCATATCTAAAAATTATTCGACGTAAAATTATTTTTTAAAGGGCAGTTCTAAAAATCCTATAGACTAGTCATTCTGAGGAGCGAAGCGACGAAGAATCCAGCTTTTCAGTTCAAAATTAAACAATGGATTCTTCGCTTCGCTCAGAATGACATTGATTTACTAATTTTTAGAACTGCCCTAAACTTACTACTCGGCATTATGGTCAGCACTACACTTTTAGAAACTATTTTTAATTCTTACACACCATGGATTCTTTTATGGAATAAAAATAAAGAGCAAAATTCTTTTGAGCCGGAGGCTCATCAGTCTCTGGCTGATTCGGAACCTCTGCTTAACATCATTTATGAATTACATCGGTTTAATTATCTCTTGTGGAATCAGGAAGATATTGCGCGGCGGACGGATGTTGCAGAGTCGGTGATCGTATCGGTAAAACGCAATATTGATAAATACAATCAACAACGGAATGATAGAATTGAACAAGTAGATGAATGGCTCCTAATAAATCATTATGGACATTTATTGAATGCCGACTTGCCGATTCGCACCGAAACACCCGGCAGTGTGTTTGATAGACTTTCAATTTTGTCTCTTAAAATTTTTCACATGCAGAAGCAAACAGAACGCACCGATGTAGAGCAAGAGCATATAATAAAATGTGAACAACGTTTACAGACATTGCAATTACAACGCAGCGATTTACAAAAAGCGCTGATGCTGATGTTCCGTGATCTTAACGAAGAAAAATTGAAAATGAAGATATACCGGCAATTCAAAATGTATAACGACCCGACCATGAATCCGCAGCTCTATATGAACGCTTCGCAAAAATAATCGTAATTAATTCTCGCTGAAAAACTCAGCGAAACGAACAACCCTTCAAGGGTTTACTGATTGAAAGACTTAAAAGATTAAAAATATTTACATTTTGTCGAGGAAAACCCTTGAAGGGTTTCTTGAAAATTACTTTTTCAGTTAGAACTAATTATATGAAAGAAGAAATTATCGAACAGGATGAAGAAAGCAGCGCTTTTGAAGAGAGCGATGAGCAACCTGTTCGGACAACATTTGGGGAGTTAGTACGGTCTGCCAAATTACCGCCTGTGGTGTGGATGGTTTTTCTTACAACATTTCTTGCCTGTGTATATTCTGGCGAATCTTTTTTTTATTTTTCTCTTGGTGGTTTTGCATGGTTACTATCACTTGTTTTTTCAGGCATTGTTCTTACCCTGCGAATCATTAAAACAAGTTTTCCTTTATTCCTTTGGCTGCCGTGGATACTCACAGTTGCAGGGCTTGGCTATATTTCTGATTTTCCAAATATGCAGCGCAGCTTCATGTTGCTGTGCCCAGTTTTTGTGGGGATGGCAGTTTCTACTTCACGAATCACGAATGAACATTTGCAGAGTTTCATTTTGATGATGAAAATTTTTTCAGTTGTTCTGTTGGGAGTCGTATTATTTTTAACGGGAATGTTGTTAACCGGAATATTGCCTTCTGCAACCGGGCTTGCGCCGCAAGCAATCACTTCTCTCCTACTAAGTACTTTTTTTGTTGCGCTCTATTCATTTGGCGGATCTAAAAATTTAGGATGGTATATAGTGAGCGGAGTTGTACCGATTATCGCTTTAACTCGTGCTGCCATTGCCATCACCGGACTTTCACTTCCTCTTTCATTCTCACCCTTGAAATTACAAACGAGAGTGATAATGTTGGTAGTTGTTTGTGTTGTCGGATTAATTATTTTTTTTACACCTCGCGTGCAGAAGAAAATGTTTTTTACCGGAGAGGGAGATATTGAAGATATTGGCGGTCGAACGTTTGCGACAAGCGGAAGACAACACATGGCAGAAATTCTAGTTACAGAGATTGCCAAGAAACCATATTGGGGACATGGTGCAAACGCATCGGAACAATTTATTTCGAATTACTCCCGCGGACAGTTAACGCATCCGCATAATGACTGGCTGCGATTTTTGTATGATTATGGCGCGATTCCTACGGCATTATTTGCGCTGACACTGTTTGCCCAAACGAGACACACATACAAAAAAGCAAGAGAAGCGGAAGGCGTAACGAAGATTCTTTTTTATGCAGGTGCGTCATCATTTTTACCATTTATGTTGATCATGTTTACAGATAATGTTGTATTGTACGCTGCGTATTTCGGAAATTTGCAGTTTACAATTTTAGGATTAGCGTACGCTGCCGATAAAACTGCACGTCGTGAAGCAGTGTATGAGGAAGACGAGTTACCACGAAGAACAACGCGCTCTCGTGCGTATCGTGAAACTTCTGAAGATGTATTTGAAGAACAAACGTAACTACTCAGCCATCGAAACTGAATCACTGGAATGATGTCTGACGGTGTTTCCCAACCGTCTGACATCTTGTAGGTAAAACGTCAGACACAAAAAACGTGTCAGACGTTGTCCATTAATGAAATTACAAAAAACACGCTGAGTAGCGCGTTCAATGCACCTGCGGCGTATTTTTTTCAAATAGAGTAACTCGAAATCTTCAATTTTTAATCTCTTGATTTATTTGAAGTTGCAACGAGTTACTTAGGAGTTACGAACAATCAAAATAAACCGAAAGCGTCCATCGTGAGTGAAGAAAAACACATTGTTATTATTTGGTCACGCTACTTGCCATACCATGTTGCTCGTATTCGTCATTTACGCGATCGGTTACGTGAAGTTAATTGTCGGCTCACAGCAATTGAAGTTGCATCAAAGGATGCGTTATATCCGTTTCCGGAATCGGCAGAAAGTTCATCAATCGAATATAGATGTATATTCTCCGGTCAGTCATATCGTGCATTAAATCCTTTGGTAATTTCTTTTACTATTTATCGTGCTATTGTAGAATTACATCCCGATGTTGTTATAGCACCGGCAACACCTTTTCCATCGGGAATGGCGGCGATTCGGTATGCGTTGTTACACCATAAATTTTCAATTATGATGGATGACGCTTGGGAATTTTCAGACCAGCGCGGGAAAATTATTACTATGGTAAAAAAATTTATTCACCAAAATATCGATGCGGCTTTTATTCCCGCCCCTTCACATGCACAGTATTTTGGGCGTATGGGATTTCCGAAAGAGAGAATGGTATTTGGAGTTGATGTTGTCGATAATGAGTATTATAGCCGGCATGCTCAAGTTGCACGTGATCATGATTCTGAATTACGAAAAACACTTTCTCTTCCTAAAAAATATTTTCTTTTTGTCGGACGGTTTATTCCCCGCAAAGGTATAGAGTCGTTACTCAAAGCGTATCTCATCTATCGAAATACAACTCGCGCCCCGGAACCGTGGGGACTTGTGTTGGTTGGAGATGGTGATGCAAGAAAAAAATATCAACTCGAAGTGGCGCCGAGGCGCCATCAACCTGATATTGTTTTTGCCGGGAGTCAATTCGGTGAAAAATTGTGTTATTATTATGGACTGGCAAGCGCATTTATTTTACCGAGCGAGGTTGAAACGTGGGGACTTGTTGTGAATGAAGCGCTTGCTTCCGGGCTTCCTGCTATTGTTAGTAAAGGATGTGGGAGCGCGCAAGTGCTGATTGATGAAAAGAAAAATGGCTTCACATTTACGTACGGCAACAGTACTGAAATTGCCGAATATATGGAAACGATTGCCGCGCTTCCTTCTGCTGAACTTACAGCAATGGCTGACCATTCAAAAAAAATTATTGCGAACTGGTCTCTCAATACATTTGCCGATAGTGTTATTCGGGCTATTCAATTACCGCGAAGAGAAAGAGGCAGTTGGATTTCGCAGTTTTTTACTGTGTTTTGGCCGGGAAGAATAAGCTTTTATCCCTAACTCTTAATTTTTACAACATACTGCATTTAAATCTAAAACTACTATGAACTCGAAACATACTTCACAACAAAATTCAAAGGGAAAGAACACAGCCATTATTACATTGTTTCTTCTTTTTGTCGGTTTATTTATGGCGGTGGTTTTTTTCTTTTATCAATCGTCGCTGAATGCGAAAACAGAGCTGTTGAAAAAAGATGTGCGGCTTGTTGTTAGCGCTCTTGAAAGCCGTATGAAGGCGCACGAACAATTTGTGGAAACATCGTCAACGCTGGCTTCAGAACCTGCAATGTTTGAACAACAAGCGCAGCAATATAGACGAGAGCATTCGGAAGTTGTTGCCGTTGTGTGGAAAAATGATTCGCTGAAAATACAGATGTTCATCGGCAAGCCGCTGCAGTTTGCAAGCGGAAATTCCCAATATGATCAAGAATTTTTTACGAGGGAAAAATCTCCGCTGGAATTATTTTCTCCGGCGTGGAGAAATGAAAAGGAAAAATTATTCGGCATCGAAAAAGCAGTTTTTGAAAAAGAAAAATTTGTTGGTATTGTCGCCCTTGTCATTTCACCGGAAATGCTTTTGAAGATGGCGTTGGAACAACATGCCGTGCAGGGCTACGATGGCGCGTTATTTTCTCCGAGCGGTGAACGTTTGATTACAACGGGATTTGGATTCTCGCCGGCAGCGCTGCGTGAAAGCGGAGCGTACACCGGATCTCTTGGAGCGTTCACGGTTGAACTGGCGCAATCAGACTATGACTTTTGGACAGGTACGTATGCGTATGTTATTGTGAGCGGCGGCGTGCTCTCAATAATTTTTCTTATCGTGCTCATAAAAATTTTGGGAAACGTAACATTGCTTCGGTCAACCCAGCGTTCGCTTCATGAAAGCGAAGAACGTTTTCGTATCATTTTTGAAAATTCGGCTGACGGTATGCGCTTAACCGACAGACACGGAAGAATTGTTATGGTGAACACTGCATATTGCGATCTTGTTAAAGTTTCTTATCAAAAATTAGTAGAGTCATTCAACACGTCATCCGGAGATGAGGCAGATACGATATACACGCAGCAGTTTGATGCCGGTACATTAAAGATGCCGACATCACAACTAGTAAAGCGTGCAACAGGCGAAGAAGTGCCGGTGGAAATTTCTAACGCGTTTATTACGATTGGCAGCACAGGAAAATATTTGCTCAGCATTTTCCGAGATGTAACGGAACGGAAGCGGATGGAAATGGATGCACAACAAATACAAAAGATGGATGCTCTTGGTACGTTCGCTGTCGGCATTGGAAATAATTTTAACAACATTGTTGGAATGATCTTGAATGCCGCAGAGTTGTTACAGAAAAAAATTACTCCTTCGCAAGAAACAGGAGAATATTTTACTATTATTGTGAGCAGTGCAAAACGAGGCTCAGAGCTTGCTTCAGATTTGTTGGTCTTTGCACGTTCGGAGGATAAAGAGCTTCATCAAATTTCTTTGGCAAAAAGTTTTGAACATGTACGGAAGATACTTGAACATACAATCCCGCCGTCCATCAAATTAGGAGTTGATAGCAATACTACAACAGCAGTTATTTTGGGCGACCTTCATCAATTGCATCAAGCGATTGTGAATATCGCAGTTACTGCGTGCGATCGAATGCCAAACGGCGGAACACTGAGCATTAAAGCTTCGCCGGCGAATCCTAACTTATTGAAAGAAAAAGTTTCTCTCAGCGACAAGAAAGAATATGTTGTTATTGCAGTGAGCGATACCGGGTATCCGATGAACGAACAAGAAAAGAGAAGAATTTTTGAACCGTTCTTCAGCACAAAAATGATAAACAAAGGAAGTGGCTTGCGTCTTTCAGTTGTCTATGCAATTGTAAAAAATCATCATGGCTTTATTGATATTCGCAGTTCGCAAAATGAAGGAACGACATTCTTGATGTATTTGCCTATAGCATTGCACGAAGAAATTACTATTGCGCCGGTGCAAGTAGAAACAGATATCAAAGGCGGAACGGAATGGGTAATGATTGTTGATGATGAAGAATCATACCGTCAATTATATGCGTACGAATTGAAATCGTACGGTTACAATGTGCTTCTTGCATCCGATGGTGTTGAGGCATTAAAAAAATATGAAGAGAAGGCAAAAGATATTGCGCTTGTTGTAAGCGATTTGTCTATGCCGAATTTAAATGGCGAAGAACTTTTTCAAAGGTTGATCGCACTCAATCCTAAAGTGAAAGTTATTTTTGCAACAGGCAATATTGATCACAAATCTCGTAGTGAAATGCTTGCTATGGGTGTGAAAGAAATTATTGATAAACCATTTTCACTTGATGAGCTGATGAGATCTGTGCGGCGCGTGATGGATGCAAAGTGAGTTACATATACTTTGCAGCTATGCTTGGAATAACTTGTTGTTTTGTTGTTGAAATTTTTTTAAGGAGAAGACAGAGCAGGTGAGCGAAGCCATCCCTTCGGGAAAAGTGTAAACAGTATAATAAAGGCACAAAGTTTTTCTCTCATCATTGCGCTGTAGATTGTAAACGAAATACAGAACAATGCAAAAGAAGCAAAGCTCAATTACTATCGCGGGTAGAAGAGCAATTGTGTATACATACTTATAAAAGTTTTAACGAGCTATTGCTGGTTATTTCTTCCGTCATCATTTTTTCCATATCCTCATCCACTTGATGGATGTAACCGAAAAAGCGGACCAAAAACGCCAGAGACAAGCAATAGAAAAAAATAAATGCCAATACGAATAATAACATAAAACCTCCTTTTACTTAAATGGGTAGTATCACCCACTACTTTAATAGTCGGAAGCTTTGTAATAATTATTAGCGATTTTTGAAAATACTTTCAATTAAAAATCGTAACTACTCACAAAAAAAAATAAGCCACAGATTCACAGAGAAATATCTCAATATCTGTAATTTGAGATTCTTCTGGCGAAGCCATCCCTTTGGGAGAATTCCATCAATCAGC
>CAYHZL010000093.1:0-13266 GCA_964361075.1 uncultured Chitinophagaceae bacterium | reverse complement strand
GGCGAACATCCACAAATAGATTCCCGCCAAAAACATGCGGGAATGACGACGCAAGTCCCGAAGGGATCACTTTGTGACGTCGGGGTATTAAACCCAATAGAGAATAAAAAAAAGTTATGGGCTCGCAAACTATATTAGATCTTATTGCTTCAACAATGGTATTTGGAAGTTTACTATTGATGGCGCTTCGCATGAATATTAGCAGCTCAGAAAATGTACAAGCGTATAGAATGGATTTAGTTGTTCAAGAAAATCTTGTTGAAATTACTAATTTGTTAGAAACAGATTTTCGTAGAATTGGATATTGCCAAGATGCTTCAAAAATTTCGAATCCATCGCTCGCTATTCTATACGCAGACTCAATAAAAATAAAATATCTTACCGACCTGCCGACAGGCGATGTTGGAACAACAGGTTGGCTTGGCGATGGAAATTTAGATTCGGTTACATATTATGTCGGACCTACAAGTGAAGCATCTTCAACTCCAAATCCGAATGACAGATTTTTATATCGAGTTGAAAATAATAGTACTCCCCAAGGAGTTAATTTAGGTGTTACTACATTTCATTTGAAGTATTTCGATGCGTTAAGAGACTCAATAAGTTCTCCTGTTGCAGATCCGAGAACGATACAGTACATGCAAATTACAATTGAAGTACAAAACTATGCAAAAGTTGGCGGATTAGTCAATACTGCGGCTTTTGATACATTGTATCAATCTGCATATTGGAGACAAGTGCGTATTGTAGCAAAAAATCTACGTAACAGATAGGAGTTGTTATGGGACGAACTTCCATTTTTATGGTGATAGGATTCAGTACAATTTTTTTGATAGCCGGAAAAAATATGTCTGATGTTGGCGTTCTATCGCTTACCAATGCTATAAATTATTACGAGCATACACAGCTTAATACAATTTCTGTTGCAGGCGCTAACTTGGCATGTTGCCAATTATTTCAAAGCTCTACTTGGAGAACTGGCTTTAGCAATCTTTCTTTCGGTGGAGGAACAATAAATGTAACAGTAACTGATATTTCAGGAAGTAAAGTACAAATTGTTTCGACAGGTACCTACCAAAGCACTACCACACAAGTTGTTGTAATAATGGTGCCAAGTTCGTTTGCAAAATTTGCTTTCTATGGTGGTGTTCATGCCTCTGCGGCGATGTGGGAAACGGGTGATACAATTGGAGGTCCCAACCATACACAAGGTAGACTTAAAACTTGGGGTGCGCCTGTTTTTATGGGTAAAACAACAGCATTATCAGGTCTTACAATGGCTGGATCGCGTCCACCTAATCCAGTATTTATGGGAGGATTTGAGTCTGGCGTTAGTGTTGCACAACCGGCAGTTACAAGTTATACGGCAATTTATACTGCGGCAAGTACGGGCGGACATGCACAAACAAGCGGAGACTTATTTGTTATTTTTAATGCTGATGGTACTGTGCAATGGAAAACATCTGCCGCCGGAACATATACAACTACAAGTCTTTCAACATTCGCTCCAAACGGAATTATTGCAATTGATCAAGGTGTTCTTCATGTTCAAGGATCAGTTCCAGGAAGAGTAACACTTGCCTCTACCAGAATACCACCCGCAACCACAGGTGGTACTGTTGAAATTATGAATGATTTGGTGCTTCGAACGGATCCGAAAACTAATCCTACTTCAACAGATTTCCTCGGCGTAGTTGCTTATGGCGATATTACAGTAAAAGATAATCTTGCAACCGAATTTAATTTACAAGGTTCATTTTATAGCGCAACTGGCGGACTTCAAGTTGAACACGGAACAACACGACCTGCCGGCATGCTTCGTTTGTATGGTGGATTGATGGTTGACGCATTGTATGGTACTTCAAATGGTGCTACTGGTTCTTCGCGACGGGGATATAATCTGAGAACCGATTTTGATACACGATTAGCCGATGTAGCCAACGCCCCAAAATATTTTCCGGTAACTACAGCCTTCGAAATTCTCTCTTGGCTCGAATAGTTTTACTATGTCATCTTCCAAAAAACCACATAAGCTTTATTGACTTTCAGTAAGGCTTTCAATATATTTTCCCAACCGTATAATGTATCACTTGAAATGTCTTAGTATATCTCTTGTGATTAAGAACTTGAGTGCATCTCTAAAAACCTAAAAATAATTGTCATTGCGAGCCGTTCTTTGGCGAAGCAATCTTGTTTTTTCTTTTCAATTGAAAGATTGCTTCGGTCGCTTCGCTTCCTCGCAATGACGGATATAGTTTTTAGAGATGCCCAGTAATTAATTCTCACTTAGTCAGTCGTTCAGACATGCAAACTAAAGTTGCTACAACTGCATTAGTAATAGAAGATGAACTTCAAGCAAAGACGCGCGAAATTCTTCTGCAAATTTCTCAGCAACTTCCTGATTCTTCAAGAGGAATTGAGCGGCTAATTTTTAGCGGCGATTTAGTTGAAAAACTTCCGCTTGAAAATAAAACAACTCTCCAAAAGTTTATCAATCAATTATTGCTTCGCATGTTTGCCATCAGCGCTTCTGATATTGATCTCGGCGGATATGGCGGACGGGGACATGTGTGGTACAGAATTTTTGGCGCAAAAAAACCAGACCCAACATTTGAGGATTTGTCTCACGATGATACAAATTCTTTAATTCAAAATTTACTTTCCGCGCGCCAACGGCAATTTTTGTATGAAACTAAAAATTTAGATTTTTCGTACATGATTGTTGAAGGCGAAATAATGCACCGCTTTCGTGCTGATGCGTATATGGATTTAGATCAACTTGCGATGAATATGCGCGCGATTAACGCATCGGTTCGTCCATATAAAAGTTTAGAATTTCACCCCAACGTAACAAAAATTGTTAGTCTCGCTCATACAAAAGAAGGTTTGATTTTAGTTACCGGTATCACCGGTTCAGGAAAATCTTCCACGCTTGATGCGATGATTGATTTTAACAACCACACCGTTGATGGACATGTCGTAATTATTGCATCACCAATTGAGTACGTTCACAAATCTGATCGGTGTATTATTCGTCATAGAGAAGTTGGGCGCGATGTGCTTTCGTTTAAAGATGGCGCTGTGCAAGCGTTGCGGCAAGATCCGGATGTCATTATGATTGGTGAGTTACGCGATCCGGAAACAATTATGACTGCACTTGAAATTACGGACAGCGGTCATAAAGTATTTTCAACACTGCATACTGCGTCGGCTGTAGAAAGTATTGACCGTGTCATCGGCGAAGTTCCGCCGATAGAGCAAGATCGCGTTCGCAATCGTTTTGCCGATGTCTGCAAAGCGGTCGTGTCGCAAAAACTAATTCCCAGTATTGATGGTAAACGTGTTGCGGCGCGCGAAATAATGATTATGACTGCTTCCGTGCGTGCGGCAATTAAAAATGGTAATACCGGTGAAATTTATCAGATGATTCAAGAGCAAGGCGAAATAGGAATGATCACAATGGAGCAAGATTTGAAACGCCTGTACTTGACGAAAAAAATCTCGCTTGATACTGCGATGAATTATGCGAACAACAAAAAACGGATGCAGCAAATTTTAGGCGGCAATTAACTTATGGGCAGTTCTAAAAACCTAAAAAAATTGTCATTGCGAGGGAGGAACGACCGAAGCAATCTCCTTCTATCGCACGGAAATGAAGATTGCTTCTCCGCCTTCGGCGGATCGCAATGACGATAATGTTTTTAGAGATGTCCTTATTCATTTTTCACAGAAGATAAAAAATGCCTTACAAAAAAGGTGAAGGTAAAATAGCGATAGCGCTTTTTGTCGATGGTCTCGACTTAAAGTTTGTACATCTTGCATTGAAAGATAAGAAAATTATTTTGCATGATGTGCAAACTGTTCAGTTGATGAAGCGATTGGAAGAGCGCACTCAATCCGAAAGTATGAGCGGTGTTGAGGGGCTTGATATAATGGACGTAGGTTTTGATATCGGCGGGGGCAAGGCGGAAACTTCTGAAAGCGAAAATCAGTCGAACAGTTCTGTGCTCTTGGGGTTGCTCTCCGCGTATCCTGTCAGTGCGTATCAGTTAGTCTATTCAATTTCTGAACCGAGCGTGTATTACCAAACCTTTGAAGATTCGTTTGGATTGAAAGGCAGCAAACTAAAGAACAAATTAGTCGACGAACTTTCAGCAATACGCGCAACGAAGCCGACAATTGATTCTGTTGATTACATTCAAGCGGCAGAAGGACAAATTCTTTCCGTAATACGCGAAGATGGTTTGAGCCTGATAGATTTGATTGAAAGTATTCGCGATTTTCTCGGGAAGAGGGTGCCGCGTGTTTCGTTTATTGAAACATCCGATATTTCGCTGATGAATATGGTGCGCGGTAATTATGAATTAGGCGAATCGGAAATTTCAATCATCGTTTACATCGGCACCGAATTTAGCCGGTTAATTTTTATGAAAGGCGAAAAATTTTTCCACTTCGCGCCGGTAATCAGTGAAGGAAAACTGACTCCCAATATTGAAAACACAATCTACTCCAGAATTTTATTGGAACAAGACAGCGCAGGCATCATGCGCATTGATAGAGTGTTTCTTGCCGGTGAGTCGCATAAGATAGAATTAAAACAATTTCTCGCGCCGCAATTTGCCGAATCTCCCATCGAGTACATTACAACATCTGCACTTGATACAACCGAATTTACTGAAAGTCCCGACGCTACTGTGTCCGAATATGCAATACCCATTTCGGCTGCAATGCGTTTGCTTGAACCGAAAAATCCGCATTACTATGCAGTGGACTTACTGCCGACAAGTGTTCGTGAAGGGCAAAAAACTTTTAAACTTGCATGGCATGGATATGTGCTGATGGTATTAATTTTTGCCAGCACATTATTTTTTACGTCGCGCTATGCGGTGAAGAACGAAGAAGTGAAAAAGGCAGGCAGCGAGTTAAAAAAGAGACAGGAAAAATTAGCAGAAAACCAGCGGCTGCAGTTTTTGCAAGACAGCCTGACATCGCAAAATCAACAATACATTAGTGCGCTGGCTGTGTACGATTCCGTTGTGCCGAATTACAACCGATGGAGCAAAGTATTTTATCATCTCACAAACAGTGTTGAAGAAGTAAATTCAATCTGGATTAAAGAAATGAATTCGCGTCCGGAAGGTGTTATTGATATGACGGGATATTCTGTGTATCGTCCCCGGATACCGCGCATTGCAAATATGTTTGAGAAAGCCACGCTG
Organism: uncultured Chitinophagaceae bacterium; assembly: GCA_964361075.1. Classification (GTDB taxonomy): domain Bacteria; phylum Bacteroidota; class Ignavibacteria; order UBA10030; family UBA8401; genus CAYHZL01. The sequence goes on along the minus strand of CAYHZL010000093.1, from coordinate 8,047 downwards.
CAATCGGTGGAGATGGAAAACATTCGCGGCAAGGATGTGTACAAATTTTCGCTGCTCATAAAAAAAATTGATTCGGAAAAATAACTATCGTGTCATATAAAATTCGAAATAGTATTGCGTTGGGTGTTATACTGCTCTTGGTGATTGCCATCGGCATTTATATCACGCTGTTTTATCAGCCAAAAAAAATAAAGCAGTATGAAAAAGAATCGCAGAAAATTTCAAGTCAACTGCAAAACAATGCCGAACAACTCAATGCGATTGCAGATGCTGAAAGCAAATTGCGAGAAACAGTTCATCGCTGGAATAATCGCACAAAAGAAATTCCTGAAATCGATCTTTCATCACAAACGTACGGCTATTTGAGCGACATCGTTGATGAAAGCGGCGGGCCGAATTTTAAATTAAATATGACGCTGACCGGTTCACGCGATGGCGGCAAACTCGGATATAATACATACAAACTTGTCGGCTCTTCTGAATTTCCAAACATCTTTCGATTTTTGTGGCTGTTAGAAAACGGACGCAGGTTGTACAAGATTGCAACAATCGGGCTTCGCAGCGATGAAGTAGGTGCTGATACGATGGAACATCCTAAAATTAATATCCAATTCGATATTGAAATTCAGGCGTTTTTTACAACCGAGAAAGCGCTCGGTATGCGCGTGATGAAATCCGATTCAACGCCGCAGCCCATCACATCGAATCCGTTTTCACCATCCATCTTGGCGAAAACTCCTGCCAACGTACGCAAGCTGCTCGATGTTGATCAGATTTCTGTGAAAGCAACATCAGTTGGTAAAGCATTGGTGATGACGAATGACGGCAGATTATTGACGCTCAGAATCGGAGACGAAGTTTTTTTAGGACGAGTAACATCTGTTAATCCACAAGAAGGTTCAGTGCTGTTCACTTTGAATAACGGCGGCATTGTAGAAGTGAAGAAAAAGCAAATACAATTTGAGAAAAATGAAAAAGGTAATGTACAATGAAAAATAGAATCGGATTACTGATACTTGTAGCAGCGTTATCGTGCACCATCATGAGTGCTCAGAGCAATCGCGAGAGACGCGTAATATTGAACGACTATGTTTCGCAGGAAGAATTAGTGTCAATGTCGAAAACATTGCCGTTCGATAAAGCGGTGCTGCTCTTTAGTGAATTCAGTAAAAAATATCTGAATAAAATTATTATTGATGTTACCGCCGATAAAAAACCTATTGGTGTTGATATTGAAAATATGTATTGGCTGCAAGCATTCGAAACCGTCTTGCGTGCAAATCAATTATGGTACAGCGAACAGGAAGAGCATTTCCAAGTGTTTGCAGTGGTGGATTCGCAAAAACTTTCTGCTACCCGGATGATGGCTGATTTCCAAAAAGATTCAACAGGAAAAGTATTATTGAAAAGCAGAGATGTAAAAATTTCATCGTGGTTTTTTTCTGTTGATGTTGTAAAATCTTTAAATGCCGGAGTGAACTGGAGCTTTTTGTATTCCGGTGATACAACTGCGAAAGGCACTTCTGGTTATAAACCACCGACTCAATTCGGTGCAGACTTTCTCGCCGGTGTTACCGATCCGGCAAAACAAACAGGCGGTACATCCGGTTCGAGCGCAACACAACAAACAGGATTTGTCGGCAGATTAATTCCATCCCTTAGCTTTACAAATGTTACAGCATTGATTTCATTTTTCCAAAGCAATCAATTGGGTGAAGTGCTTTCAAGTCCGTCGGTAACTGTTTCATCGGGCAAGCAGGGAAGAATTCAAGTCGGACAAGATTTTTATATTACCACACGCGACTTTGCAGGCAATGCTGTTCAACAAGCGCAGTCAGCCGGTATTATTATTGATGTAAAGCCGACAGTGTATGATGAAGCCGGAATTAAATTTATCAATTTAGATATAACGGCAGAGCGAAGTACAATTAGTCCGGGACCGATTATTAATAAGTCATCAGTGAAAACATATTCAGTGTTGAATGATGGAGAAGAAACAGTTATCGGAGGATTGTACACAACAACGGAATCAATTGAACGCGGCGGTATTCCATTCTTGAAAGATTTGCCGTGGTGGGTGTTTGGCTTGCGATACGTTTTTGGTTATGACAAGAATTCCACATCAACACAAGAACTGATTATTTTGTTGAAAGCCGAAGTTGTTCCAACAATCGAAGAACGAATAGCCACCAAAGCAAAACAACGTGAAAATTTAATTGAAAAAACCCGCAGAGAAAACGCGAGCGATATTGAATTTCGCAAAACAAAAAAAGATAAAGAAGATAAAGAAAAAGAGAAGTAATGTTAGTAAATCTTTAACCACGGATTGCACAGAAAAAACACGGATTCACACAGAGAAGTTAAATAATGTAATCCGTGAATATCAGTGTTGTTACTGTGCAATCCGTGGTGAAAGATTGTTTTTTACAAAAATTCGCGGCTTAATATAATCCACGAACAAAATGGTGGATTTTTCAGCGCCATTATTAACGAGGTATGGTTATGAAAACTTGGAAACGGTTTAGTCTATTGTGTGTGATTGTACTGGCAGGGTTTTTTTCTTGCACGACTCCGACAGATACAAACAAACCTAATCAAATTACAATTTCCGGCAATGTCGTTCGGAAAAGTTATTCACCATTGGATAGTGTAACTACAGTGCTCGATAATCCTTTTAGACGAGATACAATAAAATCAAAAGACGGATCGTTTTCTATTTCATTTACCTCCACAGATAAAAATCCTGTTACGACTAAACTTAGATTTTCTCGCCCGAGATTTTTGGATACAGCATTTACAATTACGTATGGACCAAATGCGTTAGAAACAAAATTAAATGCAGTTGTCATGGTATCATTAGATTCTGCTGAGAATATTGCTGTGTCAGGGAAGCCCTCTTCGCGTGCAAGATCAATTGTGTATGTCGGTTCAAGCGCCAGTGCGCTTTCAATTAAGGGTGCAGGTGGTGTTGATGCAGCGCTGTTAACATTTGAAGCGCGCGATTCTGTTGACAATGCCGTTGACCAAAACAATCAGACCACAGTGTACTTTAGATTTATTTCTCGTCCTGATAATGGAGTAGTGCTCAGTAAAGACACGGCTCGCACTTCTACCAACGGTCGCGTTACGGTTCAGCTTTCTTCGGGAACAAAAGCAGGATTAGTGCAATTTCAGGCGTTCATTCTTGATTCAATAAAAAATGGTACAGTCTTAGTTAAAATTGATACTCTAAAATCACCAGTTACAACATTGCCGATACGTGGTGGTTTTCCGGATAGCACACACTTTTCGCTCGGGGCGGAAAAATATAATATACCCGGCGGCGCTTTGTTTAATTTACGTACCAAAATAACAGCGCTCGTCGGTGATAAGTTTGGTAATCCAGCACAGCCAAATAGTGTTGTGTATTTTACGACTACCGGCGGATATATACAAGGTTATGCAACGACACCGGAAGATGGTGTTGTTTCCGTTGATTTGATTTCAGGTAATCCAATTCCTTCAAATGGAATTGTTACAGTTACAGCATCAGTTTCGACCGGAGGTTTTTCCCCGACGAGTGTTGTTCATCTCGATGTTGCTGAAAGTGTGGATGATGAAGCTGTGCCGGTGTTGAAAAATAAAAAAGGAAACCCGTACACAACTCCGATTACGAGCAAACCAAGAACACTGTTGGATGACTATACGCCATTAACAACATTTTCCCGTTCCGTTGATGTGTTGTTTACGGGAAAAACAAAAATTACTTCTGCGGATTCCAATTTTATTTTACTGCCGCGTGCAACGAAGCAAATAAATTTTATTGTCAGCGATAATAATGGCAATCCGCTTTCCGAAGGGACGACAGTTACTGTGAGCGGCGCCGGCTTGGATACTACCGGTGTTGTGATGACAGGTGATCTCAATAAGAATATTCCCGATACACAAGATAAATCGTACACGCGTTTTTCTGTTCTTCTTTCCGATAAGCGTACGAAAAACTTTACTCTCTCCAGTCAAATTAATTTGACCATTGAAGTGAACAGCCGCAATGGTAATGTGAAAAAAACATTGAGCGGCACTCTTGCATCATCGCTTTCGGATAGCGGCAAGGTTGGGAGTATTGTTTTGGTAGGAAATAAAACTGATTACATTACTGTAACAGGCGGCGGCGATTCCAATACAGCTCCAATCCGCTTTAAAGTGTTGGATGCGAAAGGAAATCCATCGCAAAATGTTACGGTTGAATTTGCATTCAACAAATCCGTCAATGGCGGAGAATATTTATCGAAAACAATTGCACTGACAGACGTGAACGGTATTGCACAAACTAATATTGTCGCCGGTATTCGCGCCGGTACTGTTGAAGTTGTCGGTGTTATTCGCAACGATACGCTCTCGCTGCGCTCGGAAGCAAAGTTAATCACCATTCAAACCGGTATCGTTGCATCCTTAAATCTTGTGAGTGTCTCATCGAATAAACTCTCCGTGCGCGGCGGCGGCGGTATTGAAAATGCTACATTGGTGTTTGAAGCTCGCGATTCGCTCGGCAACCCGATTGATGTAACGCGACAGATTGATGTCAACTTTGTTATTTCCGGCGATACAAGCGGTGCAAAAATTTCTCCGGCGAAAGTTAAAACAGATCCGGGTAACGGAAGAGTAACGGCAAGTTTTAGTTCAGGAACGAAATCCGGAATTGTTTCCGTTACGGCAAGTGCATTTTCGGGCGGATTAAAATCTGCACCGGTACAACTCACCGTTACCGGCGGTGTTCCAACGCAATCGCAATTTTCGTTTATCAGTCCGAAGAAAAACTTTTCAACAATTTCCGGCGGGAATGTTGTGTTGAATGTTGTTGCCGGTGATAAGTATGGTAATCCTGCAAAAGAAGGAACGCCTGTATCATTCACAACCAACGGCGGTATTATTGAAGCATCGAACACACTGAACACTTCCGGACAAACATCGGCAACGCTGCAGTTTGCGAATCCGCTTCCTCCGAACGGTATTGCAACTGTTGAAGCGCGTACCGTTGGCGAAGGTGGTATTACAGTTCGCGATACTATTGCATTGGTCTTTTCCCGCGAAGCAATTATTTCAGAATTAAATAGTTCGTTGACAAATTTTGAAATTGATGATGGTGGTTCGAAAACATTTCAGTATAGTGTCACAGATATTAATGGAAATCCGTTGGCGCTAGGTACAACAATTTCCGTTACTGCAACGGGATCGGGTGCCGGCACATTGCAATTATTCGGCGATCTAAAAATTAACGTGCCCGATACAAAATTAAAGGGAAGTGGCACAACACAATTTTCTTTCACGGCATTAGATACAACAAAAAATGACGGCAAAGGTCCTCAATCAACAAAGTTTACTATTACTGTTGATGGTCCAAATACGAATGGCAGTAAACTACAGTCGTACGATGGTGTATTAAAAAGCACAAGCAGCGGTGGTAATGGCGGCAAAGTTGCAAGTGTTACATTAGTTCAAGTTTCTTCTGATTCAATTGTTGTGAACAGCGGCGGCGCACCAACGACCGATACATTAGTCTATGTTGTGAAAGATGTAGTAGGTGCAGTGTTGAAAGGTGTTACGGTTCAGCCCGTCATCGTTGAGGGTTTGAATTCGGGCGAATATCTTTCACCGTCAACTGCAATAAGTAACGATTCAGGAAAAGTAAGCGTTATTTTATTCAGCGGAGTGAAATCCGGTGAAATTAAAGTTGCGGTAAAAGTTATTGCCGGAAGTGTTACATCAGTTACTTCAGATATTAAAACAGTGTACGTGAAACCGGGACCGTTGGCATCAATTGAATTTATTTCGTTAGACAATAAAGATCTCTCTGTAAAAGGTGTTGGCGGTACAGAAAACGCCTCGCTTATTTTTGAGGCGCATGATGGTCTTGGCAATGCATTGATTGGAAATTTATCTACAAAATTATATTTCCAAATTTTAGGCGGACCAGGTTTTGGTGAACAAATTAAACCTGATAGTGTTACTGCGGATCCGGTGAACGGACGCGTAAAAGCAGTTCTTACGAGTGGAACAAAATCAACAGTCTTGCAAGTTATTGCACGTAACGCTTCCGGTTCGGTAAAATCTACACCGGTAACAATTAATATTAACGGCGGCTTCCCGGTCGATTCATTATTGAATATGATATTTGGGAAGCGCAACTTTTCAATTGTACAAAATGCTGCCAACGAGGTTACTGTACAATCAGGTGATCGGTATGGAAATCCGGTTCGTATCGGTACTGCATTAAATTTTGCAACGAACGGTGGTATTATTGAAGGATCTAAATTTACGGATGCCCAGGGAAATACCGTTGTAAAGTTCCAGACTATTAATGATACACGATTGCTTGGACCTCGTTCAATTACCGCAAACACAATTGGTGAAGGTGGTGTTCCTGTTTCAAAGATTTATCCAATCACTATTTCTGGTGAACCAATTTTAGCATTGCAGAGCGTTCCGACCGATACCGTTACAGTCTTTGATGGTTCATCATCAACAGTGAATTATACAATTTCCGATTTCAAAGGAAATCCTGTTAGTTCCGGTCATATCATTAATGTAAAATTAGATGCTGGAACAGTGTCGAGTGAACTGGATCCAACGGGAGACCTTGCTTTTATTACAGTTGATACGCAAGATGGTGTCAATGGAATAAAATATCAATTTGTCGTGAGAGATAAATTTCCGGGATCAGGAACTTCGGGTGTTGTGAAGGTTACAATCAGTGCTATAGGAGTTGGAGCGGGCGCACCAGTAACTTCAAAAAGATTTTATATAAAACTTCTTGGTCCAAATAATATTGTTGTTCCGCCAAGCGCGCGTAAACCTGCGCAGATCGGATTTTTAGGAACAACAGCAACTGATATTTATGTGTCGGGTGTTGGCGCTACTGAAAATTCTTTCTTAACTTATGAAGTGCGCGATTCACTTGGTGTGCCGATTGATGCCAGCCAAAGAGTTCTTGCTACATTCAGTTCAAAATTTTTCCCGAATACATTTGCTCCCGGAGGAACTGCACCAACATTGTTGCCGACTTCTGACAGTACCGATGCATCCGGTAAAGTACGTGTTTCAATTTTAAGCGGAACGCAGGCGGGTGTGGTGCAGGTTATTGTTCAAATTGCAGGAACAACCATTAAATCGCAGCCGGTGCCAATTACTGTGCACGCAGGTTTTGCTGATAAACGACATTTTACTTTAGCAATTAACCAATTTAATTTCCCTGGACTTGAAAAATCAAATGTTCGCAATACTGTTACGGTTCAGGTTGTTGATAAATACAGTAACCCTGTGAAATCCGGAACAGCAGTCTATTTCAATACTGCTCATGGTGGCATTCAAACCGGCGGACTCACCAATAACGATGGATTTGTAACGAACGAATTAATTTCTGGAAATCCACTGCCGATAGTAAGTTTAGTATCTGATTCACTTCCGGGATTGGCGCAAGGATATTCAAGAGTCTATGCACGCACAATAGGACAAAATATGGAGGAGATTTCTGATTCGATAAAAATATTGTGGACCGGAAAACCAATAATTACCAAGACGAGTGGTGCTTCTACATTTGCTGTTCTCAATGCAGGATCTGCAGCCGGATTTACATTTACAGTGAAAGATTATCTTGGTCATCCGATGTCGCCTGGAACGACTATTACGGTTTCTGGAAATGGATTGAGTGTAGATGGTGATTCGAATATTTTGATGCCTGATACATTTAGCACTGGTGCCGGTCTTACAGATTTTACTATTAACAGTATTTCTGATTCCAATCCTTTGACGACTGCTGCACCAGTGTTGCAAACTTCTGTGAAGGTTACCGTTACACATTCGGTGTATGGAACGTACACATTAACACTTGCGAGCGGCACAGTGCAGTAATTACTTTGAAATATGTACAAACAAAAAATCCTCACGTTATTGACGTGGGGATTTTTTTTTGATTAAAAGAATTGCAATTACTCAGCGAAAACAACCCCACCCTTAATCCCCAATGCTGTCAACTTAAGAGAGGTATGGTAGGACAAACATTCTTGTTTGT
>CAYHZL010000092.1:0-13364 GCA_964361075.1 uncultured Chitinophagaceae bacterium | reverse complement strand
ATTTGCGGCTTCTTTTATTCATCCCGAAGGGATGTAACGTTTATAGCAAATGGTTTACACCGATAATATCCGATGCCAACGGCATCGAACTATTCAATCCATTCAAATAAATATTTTTCTTCGTATTCAATGTTATATCTCTTCAAAAGCGGTGATGATATATCGTCTTTCTGTCTGAACAATGTGAAGAGCATTCGAGAAACGGAAAAAGATAAGAATCCTTCCGTCGGGATTCTTCAACTTGAACAGACTCTGTTGTGAAAATTATGTTGCTTATTCACGATTTATTCTCTTGTGATTTTTCTATTCGACGAATTGTCAAATATAACGAAATTGCCAGAATCGAAATGATCACAGAAACAATTCCCAAACCCCAGCGGCGAAAATAATACTCATCAATTGCCTTTTGTCCATCGCTTTTCACGACTGATGCTGCCAATAATCCTTTCCCGACAACTTCATTGAGTTTTTCAACATTAAATGCATGAACCATTGTGCGTGATAGCAATCGAGATTGTTTAATTTCGCGAAGTTTAAATTTCGATTCAGAAACTTCCATACCTTTCTGTTCTGCATCGTCGATGAGTGAAGTGGCTTCGTTCTTAATGTACTCTAAACTATCAATCAATTGTCTCATTATTATTGCAGCTACATATCCCTTTGTATTTTGATCTTCTTGATGACATCGGCTGCACACTGCTTCAGAAGAGACACCGAGAAGTTCATCCGTCACGGAAACAATACCATGATAACCATGACAAGTTTCGCATTCAGGAAATTTTTTTCTGTCGAACGCAATTTTATGTGGACTTGAAGAAAATAAATCAGCATTCAATGCGTGGCAGGTACCGCATACATTTGAAACCGATTCCAAACCAGGAGGAGCCGCACCATGGTTCCCATGACAATCATTGCAGGAAGGAGCGCCGGTATCATGTTTTTCAAGCAGTGCTTTCCCGTGAACGCTTTTATTAAATTTAGTCAATTGGTCGGTGGGTATTCCATACCCTTTCATGTAGATGGAGTTTGCATGACATTTTCCACATGTCTTCGGAAGATTTTCCGCATAGACTTTCGATTTCACATCGTTTGATGCCTGAATATCATGACTCCCGTGGCAACTTGCACATTGTGCAACTTTTATATCACCTCGTGCATTTTTCATACCGTGAATGCTCGTGCGATATTTATCCAACTGATCAACTGGTAATTTCGGGTTATATTTTCGCATAAACGCAGCATTAGCATGACATTTCGTACATGTTTGTACAATTTTAGACGGATGGACCGGTGAAGCAGAATTCTTAGTTGAAACAATTCCGTGAGCGTTATGGCAAGTAGTGCATTGGACGATGTGTTCCTTGCCCGAAGTTGAAAGTTTGCCATGCACACTCGTAGCAAGCATTTCTGCTTGGTTTCGTTGCAAATATGATTTATATGTTTTGACCATAGTTTGTGCATCCGAATGACACTTTGCACAAACTGCAATAATATTATCTCCTTTTGGTACGCCAATGAATCCTTTTTGTTTTGACATCGCCGCATCCATATCATCTGTTTTATCATCACCGCCATGGCATCCCGCGCACGAAATTCCAATTTCGAAATGAACGTCACGTTTGAATAATTCAGACGGTTTATCGCCGAGCGTTTCGTGACACGTTAAGCACTCGTCCTTTTTTGATTGCGAAAAAACAAACTGCGGTGCGAGTACGAGTAAGAAAAGAATGAGTGGTATTTTCATGCCAACCATCCAACGATCGTAAGAAGAATAATAAACATCACAACAAATAATCCAATATAATTGATGAAACGGTTTTTTTGGCCGCGTGAACTTTTTTTATCCCAGAACGGAACCATTGTCCAGAGCAATCCCGCAAGACCAAACGTCATAATCCCAAACACTTCACCATCGAATATCCAGATATGTGCTGGTATATATTTCAGAGTTTGAAACATAAACATGAAAAACCATTCTGGTTTTATTCCTGCAGGAGCAGGTGCAAATGCATCGGCTTTTTGCCCCAGTTCCCACGGGAAAAAAACTGCAAGAATTGCCAGAATGTTTAACACAATCAACCAAAGAAGGATATCGCGTAAAATAAAATTCGGGAAGAATGGCATAGTCTTCCGCTCTGTTATAGTGTCCGTTTCATCTTCTATCGGTTCACTCATCCCCTGCCGTTGAACTAAAAGCAAATGAATGCCCAATAAGACAGCGAACATTCCCGGCAATATTGCAACATGAATACCAAAAAATCTTGTCAACGTTGCACCGGTAACATCCTCTCCTCCGCGTAGAAAAATTAATATAGGTTCTCCGATAAGAGGAACCACCCCGGCAATATCTGTTCCAACTTTGGTTGCAAAGAATGCCAGTTCATTCCACGGCAATAGATAGCCGCTGAATCCAAAACCCAATGCGAGGAAAAACATCACCATACCAGTCAGCCACGTTATTTCGCGGGGTTTCCGATAAGCTTTTCCAAAGAAAACGCTGAACATGTGGATCATCGCTGCCAAAACGAAAAGGTTCGCTGCCCAACTGTGAATGGAACGAATGAGCCATCCAAATTCTACTTTGGACATAATAAATTGAATGCTTTCAAAAGCTAATTCTTCACTCGCTTTGTAATATAAAAGAAGAAGAATACCGGTAATCACCTGAATGATGAAAAGGAAAAGTGAAACACCGCCAAAATAATACCAGACCGAATGAGAATGAACAGGGACATATTTTTTTCCCATAAACTGAATCAGATTATCCAATTGCACACGCTCATCGAGCCAACGAAAAATTTTTTTTAAGAATGTATTCATACTTTTTTCGAAATTAAAACTTCATTCTCTTGCACCACAACTCTGTATTCATCTAATGGTCGTGGTGGTGGACCAGAGATGTTTCGACCGTTCAGATCATATTTACCATTATGACAGGCACACCAAATAGCACCGAAATCTTTGCGATATTGAACCGTACAATCCAAATGAGTACACGTAGCAGAAAAAGCACGTAATTTATCCTCTGCAGTTCTGATGAGTATCACCGGCTTGTTACCAAATTTCACAATTTGTCCGGAATCTTTTTCTATATCTTTAAGCAAACCTGCTTTTACACTACTCACAACTACTTCTGTTTGCTTAGGAGTTTTAAGATAGGATAATACCGGATAGAGAACAACTCCTATCCATGCGAGAAAGCTGCCACTGAGAATAACTTTGAGGAAGTCTCTTTTAGAAGTGGGCTTTTGAACTTTGGAATTTTCCATCATAATGGTCTATTGGTTTAGTGTTGAATGAAAATACACTGAGGTCTCCAGAATGAGTTTGCCAATCGAGAACGACAATGCTTTATTGTAGATGATACAAAAAATTTTCTGTACTTGCAGTTGTTAATGGGCATCTCTAAAAACCTTCAAGGTTTAATTTGATCAAATTTTGTGATGTTAAAATTTTATGGTACATCGCAAAAACAAAAAACCTTGAAGGTTTCGTAACAAGTTTTTAGAGATGCCCTAATGATAGAAAAAATTGTCTATCAAATTCAACTTATTTCTATTTGCCGCCGGTGTGGCAATCGCTGCAATTCATTTCTTTCCATGCATCACCAATATCAACCGGATGACGATACGGAACACCTTCGAGCGATACTCTCAATTTATCATCGGTGTCCAGATGCTGCGCTAAAATAACATGGCAGGTATTGCAATCGCGCGATAACACTTTTCCGTTACTGCCAACATGCTTATCATCGTGGCATCGAAAACATCCCGGCGAATAGAGATGTCCGATATTGTTCGGATAGTTCTTCCACGACACCCGCATCTCGGGAAAAATATTTCTGCTGTAAATTTTCTGAAGACGCGATATTGCCGAATCAATATCCCGCTTCATGGTTTTATAAATTTGAGGATAACGCTGCACATACTGGTCACGAACAAAAATTCCAATGCTATCCATCGCACCTTCCTGCGTTTCATAGGGTCTCGATAGTGCTTCCAAAGCAATTGCTTTGATGGAAGGAATCTTTGGATTGATCCAATTCAGTTTCATAGCTTCGTTAACTGATTGATTGGGCGGGCGATAAATATGTGTCGGACGATTATGGCAATCAATACAATCCATTCGTCGTGTCTCGCCTGTTGATAATATTTCATCTTTAAATGAGCCATCATTAGTTTTATACGTTACGATAGTGCCATCCGGTCTTCGAGATTCGATCCACGGAATTATCTGACGCTGTGAATCTACAGCAACATACATAATTCTATTGTTGATATTCATGTGCCAGTGAATACCCTCGGTCGGTCCGGTTTCATTATTGCCGCCGCCGATACGCATCAGCAGTGTAATCCACCACTCGGTATTTTTTTCATCGGAAAGAAAATAGGTGTTAACAATTTTTTTCTCGGCAAAAAAATGTTTAGGCCAATGGCACTGCTCGCATGTTTGCTGCGCCGGACGCAAATTACGAACTGGTGTTTCGATAGGACGAGAATATTTATGAAAGAGTACCGAATACACTTGATACGCTCCCGACAGTTTTGACTTCACATAATAATCTGCACCTGACCCAACGTGACATTCGGCGCACGTTACTTTCGCATGAGGCGAATATAAATATGCAGTGTATTCCGGATTCATCACGCTATGACACACGGTGCCGCAGAATTCCACCGACTCGGTATACTCGTACATCTGAAAACTTCCGAACGCGAGCACAACAAGAAAAGAGATCGAGAGAATAGAGACAAAACCAAACACCGTACGATGATGCGGGTCATTCAGATTAATGGCGGGAAAATGATGCTCAATTCCACGTGCATGTCGGTGCAGCCACCACTCTCGGATCATACCGGCAAGCGCAATCGCTAAACCCACTATCAAAAACATCGGCAAGATGATGAATGTAATGATACCGACATAAGCTCTTCCTCCTCCAGAAAAATAATCGAGAGCCATAAGAAAGAGTCCGAGGAAAAGAGCGATCCCTGCGATTGCCGCACCAATCAGACTGATCGGATTAAAAAATGTTTTTGGAATAAACCTGCGCATAACTTTCCTTCTTATTTAGAATAGAAACAGATGAAAATATTTTTCAAAAATTTTCATTCATGATGTTTTTAAAACATGTACCACTACGATTGTGCAGTCACATGTTCCCACGGTGGAAGAATTTTTATTAAGAGAGCCAATATGAAAAACGGCGCAATCAATAATACAAGCGTCATTAACAATCCTTCCAATCCGCCAATGTCCAACTTATAGGCAGTCAATCCTCGAAAACTTTTCGAAAACATTTGTCCGCCCATCACCACATTCCACCGTGTCGCGAATATTCCAATTTGAATAAGAATTGCTGCGAGGAAATAAAACAGTTTCCGCAGTTCTTCATCTATCTTGAACAATTTTATAAGCAGAATTAAACTTAGCGGCACAATCATTCCCAGCAGTACCTGAACAATGCCGAGACTGATGAAGAGTCTGTTCATCACAAGATCGGAAAGTATTTTTATCGATTCTTCACTTTCGTACAGACGATGAATGAAATCGAGCATCTCAAGTGAGAAATCGATGACAACGGCAACGAAAAGAAACGATGCCATCTTGTCGATGCAGGGCATTTCAATTTTTTGTCCGCGCAGTGGTGTTACGACCATATAGAGCAGCATCACCATGGCGATGCCCGAAACAATAGCGGAAAAAAGAAACACGATCGGAATCAGCACGCTGCTCCACCACGGATTCGCTTTGATCGAACCGAAGATAAAACCGACATATCCGTGCAGCAGAAACGCTGATGGAATACCGATGATGGTAATAAATTTTACTGCCTTCATATCGAATTTTTCTCCTTCTTCACTTGTGTCTTTCGAGAAGAGAGCCAGCGCACGGTGCACGAATCGCATGATCGGTTTGTCAGTTTCTGTGTACCGTATCAAATCGCGCCGATATGTGAACCATATTTCGAGCAGCAACACAACCATCAGATACCAGGCATAGACGAAACCAAACATCGCCATAGCGGACGTAAAATTTGGTGTGAGAAAAATCTCATACGATCGTTCCCAATGACCGAGATGCATTTGCAACGGCAGTGGTGCAATGATCATAAACGAGAGTGCCGTCAGCATGGAAAGCCGGTAGACCGGCTGAAGCTGCTTCACTTTAAAGACCTTCACCAAAGAGGCAAGAATAAATGCACCAGCCACTAAACCGGTTAAGTACGGATAGACAACAATTAAAATACTCCAATGAAATTCGACTTCATTCGGATAGATATAACCGCTCACCTGTCTGAGCATTTCATAAAGATGTTCATTTATTGGATTCATTATCGTACCTCCCCGTCTAAGTCTGCATATTGAACCTTGGGATCGGTATTAAGTGACGGCTTCAATACATGCAGTTTGAACAAACGTTTGAATCGTGTCAGCGGGCTCGCCGCACTTCTCACATCACCGAAGATACGTGCCTGTGTCGGACAGACTTCCACACATGCCGGCAGCAAACCTTTGGTGATGCGATGATAGCAGAACGTACATTTATCGGCCGTCGATGTCACCGGATTGAGATAGCGGGCACCGTACGGACATGCCTGAATACAATACCGGCATCCTATGCATCGTTCCGAATCGACGAGAATGACACCGTCATCCGTCTTGAACGTTGCGCCGACAGGACAGACTTGTACGCACGGTGGATTATCACACTGATTGCAAAGTTTGGGAACAAAAAAACTTCGCATCATTTCTTTTTCGGAAACACTATTACCAATCTTATCAATCCGCGGATCAATGCTCTGAACAATTACTTCGCCGTCTTTTTTAATGATATACCGTTCTACCCATGTGCGGAAATAAAATGGTTCCTTCGGCACGCCATTTTCTTCTTTACATGCCTCCATACATTTTCCGCATCCGATACATTTGTTGACTTGAATACCCATGCCGTAATAATGCTTCGACGCATCGTAATCTTTTGGTTCTGCTTTTGCGCTTTTAAAAACGCTGCTGATGAGACCAAATTGTGCGAGAAGAGTAAACCCCTTCCCAAAAAATTTTCTTCGTTCCATATTAATTCATCTCCGGCATGTGTGGATAATGACATTCCCAGCATAAATATTTTTCACCGTGTGTGCTGAGATCTACTTTTGGAGTTTCTTTAACTTTCGAATCACTTGCGTGACATTTTCCGCAAAACGATCGGTCGCTTGGAATATTAGCTTTTACTAGTCGCGGTGTAACTTTATGCTGATTATTTACCGTATGACATGTTGTACATTCAAGTTGAACATGCGGTGAAACAGCTTTTGTCCTCGCTATTTGTTCATGACACGCTTGACACTCTCTCGGCACCCTTGGTGGTTTTGGGTCATGTGGATTATGACAAGTAATACACTGTTTCCCAGGATTATGAACGACAGGATTAATTTGTGGAAATCCGGTTGGTCTGGATGGATTGAAAAGATGGCACAACGTGCACGCTTCACGTTTCCTGTTGATGGTCGGTTTTTCTTCTGGGTTTTCCGTATGTGCTTTTGCAGCGCCGTGACATGTTTCACACGCCAAGTTTCTGTGGTATCCTGTTTTTTTGATGTTGAACTGTTCATGACAGTCGGCACATATTTCGGATCCGGCATGGCGAACCGGATGAGCGACTTCCCGTTCGATTGTTGCCTTTCTTTGTTCCTCGGTGTTTTTCAACGATGCCGGAATCAGAGAGCGTACCAGCACCACAACCGAAATGAACACGAGAAACACCGTACTCACACGAAGCAGGGAATCCGGTATTTTTTGCAGAAGCCGTTTCATTCATTCTCCTTTTCTTGGTTAGGGGAAAAAATTATGCTACACATCCATAAATATATTTTTGTGGATTAATCTTTCCTATTTGTTCGTATGGCATTCGTTACAATGATCATAAAAAAACTCCAGTTCGTCTCTCAACATTCTGGCAAATTTTTTGGAGAAGACTCTTATTTATACGCGAATACCATTGCATAGATAATCCAGATGACCACACTGGTACCGATGGTAACGGCAGTCCAGCCAAAGAGACGAATGGCTTTTATAACAATCGGCGGATATGGTTCGACCAAATATTTTTCGAGCTGGCCGCTTTTGATCAGTGCTTCGTACTCCGCCGGTTTATCGCGCTGCAATTCTTCTACCGTCATACGTCCGGTGAAGATCACAATATCCATCGGAAATTTTTCCGGACGTAAATGTGTATTGAAAAAGTGAACTGTAAAAATAAATCCTGTTGCGAGCAATGCTTCATCGCTGTGTACAATGGTAGCGACATTAATAAACCATCCCGGTAAGAACTGTGTGAAAAATTCCGGAAACCACAGCATCATTCCTGTTGAACCGATAATGAACACACCCCAGAACACAGCGAAGTAATCGAACTTCTCCCAATATGTCCATCGTCCATACTGCGGACGCGGTCCTTTATTCACGAACCATTTAATTGAACCGATAACATCCTGCAAATCTTTTTTTGTCGGAAGCATCGTATCAACACTCGTCAGCATTGCCCACCACGAAGCATATTCTTTTTTCTTCCGGCGAAACAAATCAACAATGTGCGTGGCAAATATTCCTGTCATCATCACTGCCGCAAAGCGATGCACATAGCCGGCAACTTCAAAACCGCCAAACAAATGTGAAAGCACTGACGCCCATGCTGTGTACGAAAACTTCAACGTCATGCCGGTCAATGTCAGCGTAATAAAACTGACGATCATAATAACATGGAGAATGCGATTGAGCCGCGTGAATCGTTGATATTGTTTTTCATTCGGATCGGCTTCTTCTTCTTTCTTGTGCAGCTTTCTCATTTGCCACGCGCGCGGCAGCCACAGCAACGTGTGCAAACCGCTGAAGAAAAATGTTCCAATCACTAAACTCGTCATACCCCAGAAAACATAAAACAAAATCGGATACCTATCAGGATCGTGATGCGTTGCGTGAGTCAGATAACCGGCAAATTTTCGTGTTGCGTTGGGATGACATTTCTGACATGTCGTAACAACATTTTCCCTGCTCAAATGCGAACGCGGATCTGTTACTTTTAAAATATCATGCGCACCATGGCAATCATAACACTTTGCCGTCTTTGCGTATCCTAATTGCGACACCTTGCCATGGTATGTTTCGAAATATGATTTGGTAATTTCGCCATGGCATTTGCCGCACGTTGTCAAGATACTCAGTTTAAATCCCGTTGCATCGGTGCGGGTAATTGTATGTGCAGTATGGCAATCGTTGCACACCGGCAGCGGCTTGTCTGAAATAGAAACCAATCGCGAGTGAATACTTTTTTCAAATTGATTTTCAATGCCGTGATGACACTTGCCGCACGTTGCCGGCGTACTGTTCGGATGAATACTGGAAAGAGTATCTGCACTTGGCAGCTCGCGATGCGATGTATGGCAATCCGTACACTTCGCCGTAACCACCAAACCGCTTTTCGCTAATCCTTTTCCGTGAATACTTTCGTTGTAGTGATTAATAATTTCGTGTTCAGTTCCTTGAATACGAACTGCTGCTTTCTTTCCTTCCTGATGGCATCGTGCACACAACGCAGGAATGTTCGTCGCAAAAATCGGCGACTGCGAATCGAGCCTTGCTTTCACACCGTGCGTGCCGTGACATTCCTTACACGTTGGCGCGTTGACATCGTTCTTTGCAAATAATTTTCCGTGTGTGCTTTGTTGGTACTGTTCACCCACCGCGGTATGACATTGTGCGCAATCAACTTTCTTTTTTATTGTTGAACAGGGACGTGATAATGATTTTGTTACTTCACTATGGCATTGACTGCACGCAATTTTTTTTCCATGAATTGATTCGGCATACTCATTCACATTCACAAACAGCGAGCGACCATCAACAGACGATGTAATATTTTTCTTTTCATGGCAGACGATACAATCTTTGTTTGCCATTCCTTGATCGTAAAATACTTTTCGTGCTTTGTGCGGCTGATGACAATCCACACACGCGGGAAGTACATTCGCTTCTTTTTCCCACATCTCGCCTTTAATAATTTTTCGATGAACGGCTTCAATTTGTGTGTGGCACTGCTGGCATGTCTGCGCAATATTTTTTCTGTTGATTGAAGATCGCGGATCGGTGTGGGGAAGAATAAGATGCGGCGAATGACACGATGCGCAGGTTGCTGCAACAGAAAGTCCCTTTTTTAAGAGCCCTTCACCGTGAATACTTTCCGTATAATTTTCGAGAATGTGTGATTGCGGAATTTGTCGCTGCTTCTGAACCGGTGTTCCTTCCTGATGGCATGTACCGCAAACATACGGAACACGAATTGGGGCAACGGCAGATTTCGGATCTTTCACTGCAAGAATATCATGTTTACCATGACAATCGTAACAGTGCGGTGCGAGCGGGTCGCCGCGTGATGCGGCTTTGCCATGCTGACATTGCGCATACAGATTTTGTTCTTTGTCGTGACATGTTCCGCATTGCACAGGCTTCAGCGGAACATCATGCGGCAATTCTTTCCCTTCAAGATCGGCATGACACGACACACATGTGAGTCCGCCGTGAATTGACAATGTAAATTTTTTTCCATCAACAAAAAGAGATTTTGGTTTACCTTTTTGCGACGACTTTAACGACAGATCGTTATGACAGCCGAAGCAATCGCTATTTTCCTGCGCGTATGCCTTAGAGCAACTACACAAAAAGAATATTGCTAAAATACCACAAAGATATTTTAACGTCAGTTTCATAAAGATGAGTCAGTAATTATTTTTATCTCGCATCCATTTTCATCAGGAAGCGGAAGTATACTAGTGCCGTTTCTAAAAAACAATCTTGTATTATTGCGACCCCCTCTCAATCTCCCCTTGCAGGGGGAGAAGACAATTCCCCTCCCCTGTGCCGAAGGCATCCCTTTGGGACAAGGGGAGGGGTAGGATGGGGTCAGTAGTGTAGTAGAAAAATATTTTTAAAAATACAACCTTCTTCATTGAAACGGCACTAGTAGCCAAGCATTAAAAGTCACGAACAAGACGCGACTATTATTTTTCGGTTCTGTTCTTTTCTTCCAACTCTTTCTTTTTCAGTTCTCGTAATTCCAACGGATGTTCGTCTGCCATTTCTTCTTCGGTAATAGTTCCCTTCAGCCACGCCAAGTTCATTGGATAGATATCAGGGTTAAAAATGACAAAATAAAAATGCCAGACAATGATGGATAATGTTGCCAGCCATGCTTCATAGTAGTGAACAACGCGTGCAATATCATATCCGAGTTTTGTAAACAAACCGATAAAAGTATTATCGAACCACATAATAAAACCAGTCGCCGCCATAATCATCGTTCCCCAAATCAACGCCCAGTATTCACTCTTTTCAATATAGCTGAAACGTCCGAAGAGAGGTTTCTGGTCGCTTATTCCGAGATTATATTTTGCAACTGCAAAAGCATCACGAACATCTTGTATGCGCGGAAGTAAATCTTTTATCAACTGTCTGCCACGCGGAACAAATAATATATAATAGAGATGATAACAGCTCGCCAGTACCATAACCGTTGCGGCAATGCGATGCAACAGACTTCGTAATTCAAACACCGCCGGACTTATTGAACGAAGAGGCAGCACCCACCACGCATCAGGAAACTTCAACATAAATCCGGTGAAGACCAATGCAATAAAACTTATCACTAACGTTCCGTGTTGCAATCTCTCTTGCAGTGTCATGCGGACATATAATGCATGTCCGACTTCTTCTTCATACACACGTCCGCGTCGTATCAATAATGTACGTTTCGCTTTCTTCACAAAATCTAACACGTTATGCAAGAACATTGCACCGACCGTAACAAGAATGAGAATGAGATACGTTGATGCAATAAGAGAAAGAATGTCGTTCGGTTTATCAATTGATTTTCCGACATGCACCGCACCTTTTGTGAAATTTTCATTTGCTCCTGGATGACACTTGCCGCATGTAAGAGCAAGGTTCGCTTTGTTCACTCTCGATTTTGGATCGCTCGGTTTACGAATATCATGGACGCCGTGACAACTCGCGCAGTTTGCAACTTCAACACTGCCCGCTTTTGCCGCAAGACCGTGATAGCTATCGTTGAAACTTGAAACACGTTCCATCGCCAGACCAAATTTTTCATTTAGCTTTAGCGAACTATGGCACGGTGCACACACTTGTGCCGACACATGCAATTTCGAAACAGGTGAGTTTGGATCTTTCGGCGCTAAAATTTTATGTTCGCCATGGCAATTGGTACATACCGGCGCTTCATTGTTGCCTGCCGCAAACGCCGCACCATGAATACTTTCACCATACACTTGTGCAA
The DNA here is from genome assembly GCA_964361075.1 of uncultured Chitinophagaceae bacterium. Classification (GTDB taxonomy): domain Bacteria; phylum Bacteroidota; class Ignavibacteria; order UBA10030; family UBA8401; genus CAYHZL01. The sequence continues at coordinate 1,016 of CAYHZL010000092.1, read as the reverse complement.
TTGCAGGATGGCATTGCGAACATGTGTGCGGAACATTCCGTTTGTTCACTCTCGATTCAGGATCGCTCGCCTTTTTCATTTCATGACTACCGTGGCAATTCACACAGTTCGCAACTTTGCCGTTACCATGTTTCAATGCAACACCGTGTACGCTCTGTTCATACGCAAGAACAAAATTAGATGATGGCGCTGTTTCCGATGCGGGAGATTTTTTTACGTGGCAGCTTACGCACACTTGCTCTTGCGCAATTTTTACTTGAGCGGTGTCAACACGTTCATGATCTCTTGGTCTGAATGTTATTTTTTTTGCATGGCATTGAATACACGTCGGCGCATTTCTACCTTCAGTGTATGCTTGCCCGTGAGATGACGACAGGAATGTTTCTTTTTGCTTTTGATGACAACTGCCGCAGCTTTCCACAATTTTTTCTTTGCTGAATTTTGTTCCGGCAACTTTCGGCGATTGCACCTCGTGTTTTCCGTGACAATTTTTACACATCCCGCTCGGGTCAGCGCTGTTCTTCGGTGCAGTCAATGTATGGAATGGATGTTTCGATTCAACATTCTGATGACAGGTACGACATTGCACCGGCGTAATATTTTCTTTGTGCGGCATGTCGTCTGCCTTAAATCCGGCATGACACGCCGTGCAGACTAATTTTTTATGTGTTGAATGTCCGAGAATTTTATCATCAACAAATAAAGAAACCGTTTTGCCGTTCTGGTCTTTGGTTAAACCATTATCGGAATGGCACGCAAGACAATCATCATTTTGTTGTGCCAACAATATTGGAGAGCAATGTATTGTTAGTAAAAATAATAAAAATAGCGAAGCACGTCGGAACAGCACTTCGCTATTTTTCATAGAAGGAAATTGATACAGCATATTCACATCTGCCTTACTAGAGATAGCACATTTTTCTTTTCGCGGAGAAAAAGTACATCGAACAGTTAGTTAATCACTGATGTTACGCAAAGTTCAACTTTTATGAGAAAAAAGAACGATTTAAAGAATA
>CAYHZL010000091.1:0-13429 GCA_964361075.1 uncultured Chitinophagaceae bacterium | reverse complement strand
AAAGATTGCTTCGGTCGCTTCGCTCTCTCGCAATGACGACACTGTTTTTAGAGATACCCTAGAGTAACAAATAGAATTGAGAAAACAGTCAAAGCGCGAACTTTGAAAATTAAAAAACGCCAACTATGTTTTGTAGAACTTGGTATCAATTCGCTTATGAACTGTTCTCCTTATGGTTGAAGGGATAGTTGCTTGCTACTTAGTCCACGCTGAAAAAGTCATTGCGAGCGAATGCTTTCTATGAGCGAAGTTCCAACGGAATGCCTTCGGCACAATCTTTTCTTCAAGTTAAGAAGATTGTCCCGCTGTACGGGATTCCGTACAGCGGAACTTCGGCAAAAAACGCCTCGCAATGACTATCCAAAGAATGTTTCAATGAGAACTACATAAAATGTAGAAAATTTGTTAAAGAATTTCAAGAAGACATTTTAGTTTTGTATATTCTATCAATGATTTTCTTCCGACACATACTAAAAGCACACTTTGCGCCGCTCTTCGGTTCATTTTTTATTTTGATGTTTTTGTTCATTCTGCAATTCATCATGAAATTTATGGACCAGCTCGTCGGCAAAGGATTGAGCGCACGCATCATCATCGAATTAATGCTGATGAATCTCGCGTGGATGGTCGTGCTTGCCGTTCCGATGGCTGTGCTTGTTGCAACGTTGATGGCATTCGGCGGCTTGTCTGCTTCCAACGAAGTAACCGCAATGAAAGCGAGCGGTGTCAGTTTGTATCGTATGATGTTTCCCGTTCTTATTCTCGGAGTACTCATTTCCTATTTGATGATTGAGTTCAATAACAAAATTCTTCCCGAAGCAAATCATCGTTCAAAAACATTGATGATTGATATCCGAAGAAAAAAACCGACACTGACGCTTGTGCCGGGATTATTTTCGCAGGAAATGCCGGGGTACAGTATTCTTGTCCGAAAAACTTTTGAAGAATCGAACGAGCTTGAAGGTGTTACCATTTACAATCACACCGACCCGAGTAAAAACACCGTCATTACCGCACGACGCGGCAAGCTTTCATTTTCTGAAGACTACCGCAAATTAATTATGGATTTGTATGATGGTGAAATCAACGAACTGAACACAACAGATTTTAAAGTGTACCGCGCAATAAAATTTGAACGACAACGATTAACAACTGTTGCCGAAGGATTTGAATTCGAGCGCTCATCAAACAATGCTTTCGGACGCGGCGACCGAGAATTAAGCTCCGGCGAAATGCGCTACATTGTTGACAGTCTTCAACAACAGTTAAACGAAATTGAAACTCGCATCACTCGTTACAACAACGGTCTCAACGAAAAACTTTTTACCGGTTCCATTGCTCCATCGGATCAGACTCGCGGAGTGTGGTCGCCAATGGAGCAATACACAAACATCAACAGCCAGTTAATGTTTTTCCGTAATGTTGTGGAATCGGAACTTGCAAATTATACATACCAAGAAAAACAAATACGCGTGTACGATGTTGAGATTTATAAAAAATATTCTATACCGATTGCCTGTTTCGTTTTTGTTCTCGTCGGAGCTCCGCTTGGTGTTATGGCGCGCCGCGGCGGATTTGGTATTGCCGCATCACTCTCACTCGGATTTTTTCTTTTGTATTGGGCATCGCTTATTGGCGGCGAAAAACTTGCCGACCGCGAACTCATTGATCCGTGGCTCGGCATGTGGGTTGCTAATATTGCCATCGGCTTGCTCGGTATCGTACTCACATATCGCATCGCAAAAGAAAATGTTGAACTGAATTTCTCGTTCGCATGGTGGAAAAATATTATTATCACATATCAACAGTACAGAATCGCACGAGTGCGCAAATAAAAATCTCCGCAGCAAGCTGCGGAGTATTTGTCATGCCCGAATGTTTTTATCGGGCATCCACAGAATAGATTCCCGCTAAAAACGCGCGGGAATGACATCACGCACAAGCGGCGGGGTATTTACCCCTAATAGAATAAATAGTTACGATGATGGTCAACCATCCAGCGTCATGAAAATTATTGATCGCTACATACTAAAAAAATTTATTCTCGGCATTGTGTTCGGACTGATTACGTTCGTTACGATTTTTGTCGTCATTGATTTATTGGAAAATCTCGACGACTTTCTCGACCACAATGTTGAGACGCGTATCATTATTCAATATTACATTGCCTTCATGCCGGAGATCATAAAACTGATGACACCGGTTGCGGTTCTGCTCTCATCGCTGTTCACCACAGGAAAACTTTCCACACAAAACGAACTGACCGCGATGAAAGCCGGCGGATTAAGTTTATACCGCTACATGCTGCCGCTGATGTCCGTCGCTCTTGTCATCAGTTTCGTATCGGTGTATTTCAACGGCTGGATTGTGCCGTATGCAAATCAACATAAATTCAGTATCGAACGAAAATATCTGCAGCGTCATTTCGAATCAACAGCACGCGAACATATTTATTTGCAAGATGGACCGCGGCGCATTGTGTATATCGGCTACTTCGATGCATCGAGCAGAATCGGCAACAGAATATCTATACAAGATTTCAGCGATACAAGTTTGATCAGCATTGAACAACGATTTGATGCACAGCAAATCAGTTATGACAGCACCAAACAACGCTGGACGCTTTTGCTTTGCTCACAAAGAAATTTTTCCGGCAACAAAGAAACTGTCCGCAAATTTGACAAGGTTGATTTCGACACGCTTCGTTTTACACCGAAAGACATCGTGAAGAAACAAGAAAAGCCGGACGAGTTAGATTACAATGAACTCAAACTATTTATTGATAGACAGCAACGAAGCGGCACCGATGTTTCGCGCTGGTTAGTAGATTTTTACGGCAAAGTATCATTTCCATTTGCCAGCGTTATTGTTGTACTCTTCGGTGTTCCGTTTTCATTTGGCAAACGCCGCAGCGGACTCGCACTGCAATTCGGTATTTCCATCGCCATCTGTTTTATTTATCTCGCCTTTATGAAAACCAGCGAAGTGTTCGGCTACAACGGCGATATTAATCCGATGCTGACAGCGTGGCTTGCAAATATTATTTTTCTCTCTGCAGGTCTTATTAATTTAATACGAGTTGAGAAATAGCAACTGAAGTTTAGCAAACTGTTTTATAACCACGGATAACAATCTGTGAATATCCGTGTTTTTTCCGTGTTATCCGTGGTGAATGTTTTTTTGCATAACTTCAGATATAATCTCAAAAATTAATTTTTACAGTCGAAGCCACTGCCAATCCACCCGCATCATCTAAACGCATTCCCATTTCTGTTGAAATAGTTTTGTTGTAGCTCTTCGCAGTAAGAAATGCTTCAAGCGCACTGATAAGATGATTTGCAACTACCAAACCTGCCGCAACACCGGAGACATAATAATAATCGTTTGCCTTTCCTCTGTTCACAGCATAATCTTTCATCTGCTGCGGAATTAAATCATCGTAGTGTCCAACTCCTCCATCAGAAATTGGAATACCTTGTGCATCCAGCGGATACGTATCCCAGCCAAATTTAAACTGATTATATTTTCCTATCAATTCATAATATTGTTGCTCACCATAGTTTGGAAGCGCATGTGAGAAACCGGTTTTATGTTGTCCATGTTCCCAAGTTCTAATTTCTTCGAAGTTTACCCGCTGCCAAGGAGGAAGCGCAGTATTCGGATTGATGGTAATGTTAGCTGTGCCCGGTCCATAATCAGCAACACCATAAGTTTTTATCCACTGTGCATAACGTACGGCGCTCCAATGTGCGTCTGCATAATTTTGAAACTCGTTAGTCTTTGCATCACCTTTGTTAGAATAAATTATTGCAGTCGCAACACCGGCAACTTCTGCAGCAAAAAAGATTGCACTTTTTATATAATCACCATTTGTATATTGACCTGATCCAGGAAGAATAATTGAATATAATCCGCTGCGTAACGGATGCTTCAACTGCGCTTCATCAATTGTTGAATGATGCTGAAGTAACAACGAATCGTTTTGTAATGAAGCAAGTAAATCGTTGTGCAGATTTCCTGATAAATAATTTTGTTGAGCAAATGATATTGAAAAGAACACCGCAAAGGCGCAGAGTCGCAAAGGGAAAAATAATAAACTTGCTCCGTCTCTTCGCGTCTCCGCGTTACATATTTTTTTCATTGATATACTCCTTTAAATCGTTGAACAACATCGTTGCTGAAATCAAATCCGAATAAGATGCCGAAATAAAAGCGCCACTCTTTTCCATAAGTGTAATTTTTATTTTGTTTCGAAATAGTAAATTGATCCAAACCGTACGTCCCGTTAAAAAAGAATCGTGTTGGATACGCATAATAGGAAAACGCTTCAAGCCGCAATTCGAATCCGGCATCTTTTTTAAAATCACGAATATTCGGATCGCCGTTCCATGCATTACCGTAATCACCATGCACTTCTCCGTACAATTTATCAAAATGAAGCTGCATCACCCGCACATCAATATTTTCCCACAGCGGAAAACGGTACGCTATATTGAGCGTTGCAACTTCATTGCCGCTGATTGCATAAAACGGAAATCCTTTCATGCCAACAAGACCGCCGGCATAGAAATCAAAAAAATCCGGCACCTGTGGACCGAAAATTGTTCCGCCGCGCAACGAAAAAGAAAGTGTATGTTTCCACAATGGCAGTTGAAAATGCTGCGTTACCTTAAATTCTGCTTTGTGAAAATTAAATGGCGTTAAATGCGGCGTTAGTCCGGTCTCTGTTCTATCATAATCACCTGTTGAATTGAACCGATTCATTTCATAATCGTAACGAACAAACAACGATATACCGACAGGATTTACTTCCATCGTACGCGACGGAGCAATACCTTTCCAATTCCACTGCACGGAAATATCATTTCCCTTAAAATATAATTCGCTCGATGCCGGAACTAACAATGCACTTTTTTCTACAAGAAACGAACTGATATCCGTGCTGTATCTGCTGTGCGAATAGCCCAACGAAAGAACATCGTTTTCACTGAGCAGATGTTGTTTGAAATACAAATCAAATTCAATCAGAGCAAATGTAACATCGGCGTGGCTAATTTCTAAATCTTTGACAATCACTAATTCTTCATGTAATCTTTTTCTTGTGATGTTGTACATTTCAAACGAAATGGTTGGCGCCAAACCAAGTTGATACAAACCCACAATGCGGTCGCGATAATCGAAAATAAAAAATAGATCGCGCTCGAAAGATTTATTCATTGCCGCGCCGCCAAAGATGCTGTATTTATCCAACACGTCGGATGAGATGAAATACAAACCGGGTTTCAAAACATCTAATCCCGAACTTTTTGTATTGTAATTATCAATACGAAGGAATGGAATAATAGAAAGACTGGTAAAAATATTTTTGTAGTTTTTTTCTTCGGCTGTAGAATATTGTGTATCATCAAACGCACGAAGTTGTTTCCAATCAAATTTGTTGCGCGGTAAAGAAGTATCAATATCATTTTTCGGAGAAGGACGAACATACTGATATGACGATGTGGAAAAATCAGCAGGGCGTGGTTCATCCAACATTCTTAATTTAAATCCTTCCGAAGTATAACCGGAATAAATGATCGCACCGTTGCAACTTACTGTTGCCATAAATGCACCGCCTACTACATTGGTGAGTTGTGAAATTGTTCCGGTGGAAAGTTCCATTCGGTACAAATTATAAATTCCTGTGCGATCAGAAGAAAAAATTATTGCAGAACCATCAATTTCAAAAACAGGATCTCTGGCATCATCATCTCCTGTTACCAAAAATTCTACCGCTCCACTATCGCTTGACACACGGGCAATATCCTGGCCATCATTCACCGAAAAACCAAAGACAATCGTCTTGCCGTCGGGAGACCATTTTGGATGATAGGTTTGCTCTCCATTTCGAAAAGCAGTGAGTTGACGAAAATTATTGCCGATGCTGTCAACAACCGCAATATTCAATGTGCCATCACTTTCAGAAGTGAACACAAGCTGAGAACCATTTGACGAAAGCGAAGCGCTGATTGCACGTTTTCCAAAAGTAAGGCGCGTTTCTTTTTCTGATTCCACATCATACACATAGATATCGGAAAGATTCGACCAATTAGGATTTTTGTGCGAGTGTTTAGTGTAGTATAATTTTTTTCCGTCCGGCGACCACGAAATTGAAGAACGAACTCCGCCAATAATTTGCTTTTCATTTTTTGTTTCAAAATTTCCAACAAAGAGAGCTGACGTTCCGAAATAATCCGTTTGCTTGTTTGATGTGTACGCAAATCGTTTTCCGTCCGGAGAAAAAACAGGATTTAAATTTGCAAAACCAATTCCGGTTGCAAGACTATCTTTTCCATCGAAAAAATATTTTCTTCCTTCAACGATATTGGTTTTTATAGTTGCAGTTTTTTCTTTATAGCGAGTGGTCATTGTCTCTTTCCACTCCTGATATAATGCCTGTCCATTTTTTCCGAGTGCACGTTCGATGGCAGCATCAATCGTCCACGCATCAAGCCGAGATAAATTTTTTGCAATACGCGGAATTGCATCTTGCCCGTACGTTTCAGAAATATATTTTGCCAGAGAAAAACCGGCATTGTATGATGACTCGTTCCCGAGCGAAGTTTTTCCGAACACACTCATTTCATTCCACGAAAGCATGTTGCCATCCAACGCATACATTCGTAAAATCATATCGCGGTGCGAATCCCATGTATCGTAACTGGCTTCCGGACGATTATATTGCGCAACACCTTCTGCAAACCAACTTGGTACGACAAATCCGGAAACAGGATACGAGACAACGGTGTTTGGATAACCGTACAACACATCTTGGCGGCGCTCGTCTTCATAGTTAAGCCACTGCACATAAAAACCGGGCACGCGTCTGCCATACTTCATTGATGTTTGAATTTGAATAATGTGCGTGAACTCGTGCGTGATAACATTGCGAAGCCAGTTGTGCGCGCCTCGCAAATCAAAATCGAGCGACGGCGCCCAGAGTTCAATTTTATTGTCGTAAAAATATGCCGCGCCGTTGGAGTAATCATCGTAATCTTTCATAATGATGCTGACTTTTTGATCCGGTACATGATTGTACAATGATGTAACCGGACCAAAAATTTCTTCTGCAACTTTTGCCGCAACACGTCCGGAACGCTCTGCGCCATTATGAAAATGAATGTAGAAATGTTCCGTTTCAATGGTGCGCCATTTTAATTCGACATGATTAATATGTTCTTCTTGAGAAAAAAGAAGTTGAGTGGAAATAACAATACAACAAGTACTAAGAAAAATTGTCTTCACAAAAAAAATGATAGAACGGTTACTAAACAAGAACACGTAATTTAATCTCCAGTTAAGAATGACGTTGAAGTCGAATACTCGAGTGAAACTCCTTTGGATGTCTTAAGTGAATTATAAATAGATACAGTGTAAGTCGTATTTGCTGCCAATGGTGAGTCAGGCAAAAAAGTAATATTTTTTCTATTACTCCAATACATAAATTTACCTGCGACAATAGGACTTATTTTAATTGATGCAGGAACAGTTGTTGTATCAACAGAAGCATTACATCGTATTTCAAAATTAGAATAACGAGAAATTTTTTCTCCAGAATAAGGAAATATTTGATTGACTTTAAAACCTTCTGTTGTAAAAGAGAATGTGTAGGGTGTTGGAAGAGTGTTGCCGCTCTTTGCTTGCAAATTTTTACTAATAGTAACAGTGTACGTTGTTTTTAATTCTAAAGGTTCGTTTGGCTTAAATCGAATAGAATTACCCTCAACAATTGCATTACCAGCGACTTGAGGCGAAATGGAAAATAAGGATGATATATCAGTTTCTTTCAACATCGAACTAAATGTAACATAAAGAAGATAATCCAATGGAAAATAACTATAGTTTTCAGCATTGTTTGAGATAACCTTAAATGCCGGACGTTGAAATTTCAAGGAATATTCTTGCCCAAGGATATTTCCTTTTTTATCACTGACATCAGGTTGAAGAGTTACAGTGTACGTTGTATTGTCTGAATAATTTTCCTGTGGTAAAAAATAAACTGAAAGCGAATCGCCTCCTATATACCAAGTGCCTTTTACGGCGGGAGAAATTTTAATTTTGGAAGTGGCGCTTGAACTTACGGTGCTATTAAAATAAATACCGATTTGCGATGTCTCAGTATTAATTTCTGTTGCAGATACAGGAGAGATAACTCGAAATGATGGTTCGGGTGTAAAAGAGAATGAATATTCTCTACCAAGCGTGTTGCCATGAATATCTTCTGCGGAAGGAGAAATAGTAACTTTGTACGTTTTTCCAATTTCATAGGGCACTGCATAGTAACTTTCATCCCTAATCGAAAAATAATATAGCCCTGTATAATCTGAATTGTAACCGTACGATAAATAAAAAATTACCTTTTTATCAAAACCATCAATTTTAATATTTGATGAATTCAAAGTAATATAATTCATCAATTTATTAAATTGAATTTTAAAGTGTGGCTGATTCTGATACGGATATGATGTAGAATACAAACTCGTAAATGGACCTTTCGCATTGTTTGCAGGAAAAGTAAAAATAATTGATGGTTTTGTGCCGGGATCATATAACCCGTTACTGTCTGTTGAAATAATTTCATCTTTTTTACACCCGGTAAATATTAGAATGATGCTTGCTGCAAATACAATTATTTTTTGTTTCATAACAACTACTCCATTCTACATGATTGTTTGAAATTTAATTGTTTCGTGTGTTCCCATCCATATTTATTACTAACTGCCCAATTATTTATTTCACCACTGCAATTTTAATGATCGAACTCTGCACTTCGCTGCCGCTTGTCGCTTTTATTTCGGCGAAGTACACCCCGCTTTGAACTTTCGAAACATTCCAATCCACTTCGTTATCAAGATTTGCGTAACTGGTGCCGGTGAGTTCTTCAACTAACTCGCCTGCCAATGTAAAGATTTTTATTTTCACGCTCGCCGGTTTGCCAAGATAGTAACGAATGTGCGTAATATTTTCGTACACCGGATTAGGCCAATTGTAAGCAAACGATTTCGGAAGAAGTTCGGAAGATTTTGAAGCAAGCGTTCCTTTGTTTTCCACAAAGTTGGAATGAGATTTATCTGACAAGTAACCATTCCAATAAATTTTCGACGTATCGAACAATCCTGTTACTTTCCAAAAATACACGGATGTATCTAATGAAGCCGCAATCAAATAATCATTACTGATTGCAGGTGAAGAGACAATTCCTCCTGTTTGAAGTGGAAAACCTAAAAGCATTTTTCCTTTTTCATTCAGAGCATACAAATGTCCGTTAGTTGAACCAAATACAATTGCAATTGATGTTGAGTTTTTTAATCCCACAACAACTGGCGAACCTGTAACATTGCCGCCATCTAAAGTTTTGAATGGAAAGTTTTCAATCAACGCGCCATTCTGATTGTACACTGAAAGTGAATTTCCTGTGCCAACCAAAATATCCAACTTGCCATCTCGATCAATATCTGCAACGGCAATACTCGCGTTACCGGAATTTGCAATTGAAAAAGTTTTTTGCAGTGACAATGTTTGTGCGTCATAGAGAGAAATAACATTATCTTCAAATAAAGTAATAGTAGAGATGCTACCGTTTGGTTCAATTCTGGCGTTAATAATTTCTCTCGGATGTTTTCCGTTTAGCCAGACACTTTTTCCAAAAGAATTTTTTAGCGAATCATTATTCGCAGCAATCCAATTTTCATCAGGAAGCAGCGCGATAAGTTTTACCGGTGTGTTGAAAGGATAAAAAGTTGTTTGCACGTTTGGTGTAGAATATTTTACCAATTTTCCTGATGCGGTACCAACGTACACTTTATTGTTTATAGTGTGTGTTGGCGTCGTAACCGTTGTATCAACACCAACAATTACTCCTCCATTGCCCGAAGCTGACGTATCGATAAAATTTAATTTAAAACCAGAACCGTTTGCAGTTGCCAACATTTTTGTATTGTTGCCAGAAAAATTTTCTACAACTACCGGAGGAAATTGTGACGTCGAAAAAAATCCGGTTGGATTAACTGTGAACGGTGCAAAATTTTCGCGCAAAATATATACTTCAAAACCATCATAAATTATAAATTCAGGTTTTCCATCCTTATCAACATCATCAATCAAAGGTATGTCATAATTCCCGGCAGCAATTCTATTTCGTTTGATGGTTTTCACTAATTGAATTGTCGCATCGCCAACATTTGATTCAAACGTCATCACGGAGTCGCTTGCAGAAAAATTTTTTAGCGTAATATGTGAATGTGCGAATGAATTAGAAAGTGAATTCGGATTCGACGTTTCGGAAAATTCTTTTTTAAAAATTGGCGACGGATTACCGGCAAACCAATAATCAATCGGCGAGCCGTCTTCACTGCCGCTGCCGCCATCAGTTATGCCATATTGCTGACCAATATCTTGCGAACCGTCTGCTTCCTCCACATCAACGCCGCGCTTGTTCGGATCGGCATTAATGGTATTGCCAGCAATATTTTTTTCGATAATCGTTTCATCAATATGCCAAAGAAGCAAACCGCCGGTAAAATTATTTTTGTCATTAATAAATCCTGGCAAACTCCAATCCAAATCTTCAACATCAACAACAGTTCCGTACACGGCTGTGGAATCAATGTTCGTGTTCGTAAAATGGTCGGTATCGCCGGTAAATGTTTTTGTAATTGTTTGTCCGTTCCATTTCATTGTCAACGTCTGCCCGTTCTTCGCAACATCGCGGTTACGGTTTTCGACAAGAAAATATTCTTTCGCACTAATCGGCACTTTGTACATTGTATCGCTGCCTGTTGCATACAAACTCACAGACGGCACACGCAGCGTTGCATTTCCCGAAGGAACAGAAATTGGCGTTGTCCATCCGAGATATATTTTTTCCCACGCCGAAGGTTCCGGTGGAAAGAGTCCCGAAAAACTAAAAATAGACTGCCCATCCATCAAACCAAAACGTCCGATTGCGGTGCGCCCAGTTTGTGTATCAAACAAATCCGGTAAGCCGAGATAGCTTGCAATATTTGCAACCAACAATCCGTTGATAGAAAGCTGTAATAAAAAATCTCCGCCGATCGATGGAATTTTTCTGTTTTCTGTTTCGGGAAGAATAACAGAGTTGGGAATGATAAATGAAGAATTTTTTAAAGTGATACCGGGGTACGACGGGTTAAAAAATATTTTTCTAAATCCATTCAGACTGAAATACAGCGACGGCAAATCGTACGGCGTTGGATCGTAACCAAGTGAGCCGCGCAAATCAACATCTTTTCCGCTCCCCGCGTGAAAAATAATAAACACATTGTACTGCTGAAATGGAAACTTCGGATTTAATGAATCCGCAGCGCGCCATGTTTCTTCTGCAAGACGTGCAAGCAGTGTGTTATCGTTATTGGTTTGTGCGTAGTCCTGCATTTTTTTGGGAAGCGTGATCACTGTGCCGAGCACTGTTGAAGAAATATTCTGTTTCCCGTTCGATGCTTTTGTAAAATAATTTTTTGCGAAATAAAAATGGTCGGCAAAGTATGCCGAATCGCGCGGCGGTGCGTCAATAATTTTCTGCTGTGTTGTAGAAAGATCGAACTGCCCGTTACCGCTTGTGCGCGAATCTTCATCTTTTTGAAACTGTACCATCACAGCAAGAATTTTCAGCGTATCAGAAGAAGCCGTACGCTGCTGTATATGCTCGCCTTCAACCCGAATCGGATGAGAGAGTTTGTGCTGTGCAAAAAGAGAGATGGAAAAAAAGAAAAGTGCGAGAGTTTTTTTTATCATTGTTAGAAAGTATGAAACCGCAGAGATACAGAGATTGTTTCAAAAAAATCTATTATTCTCCGTGGCAAAAAAAAATCAAAAAATTTGTTTTTGTTTGTAACTACTCAGTCATGCCATGAGTTTGTCTAATGTTTTTGTGAATGTTGTATGTTTACGATGTTAAAAAAGTAACTCATGGCATGACTTTAAAAGCACGTTGAGTAATTATTTTTGTTTTACATCATTCCCCATAAAATCAGAAGTGTGAAACGAAGTGTATCCGAAAGCGGACTGTTTTCCTCTTTCGCAGAAATATAACTGAAATCAAATCCATAAATATCGTACCGAATGCCTGCGCCAAAAGTCATAAAGTTTCTATTTCCAAAACTCGGATCTTCCCAAAAATATCCGGTGCGCAATGCAATTAATTTTTTACCGTCAGCTTTATACCAATATTCCAGTCCAATAGAAGAGTTGATTGTTTTCAATACTTTATCGAACGACGGTTTGGTGAATGAAGTAATTAAAGATTTCGGAAGCGGGTCGGACGTATTATCATTATTGCGCTGCACAAGCAACCGGCTGAAATCAAAAGAAATATTTAACTCGTTAAATTCATCAAACATTGGAATAACACCGATTCCAACGCGAAGTGTTGTCGGCATCGGATCGGCTTGTGCTGCATCTATATAGACAACCTTCGGACCAAGGTTCGATAAATTTGCACCGGCTGTAAAATAATTGCCGATGTCTTCATCAAGAAAAGGAAGAACTAAATGTTTCGGTCTGTATAAAATTCCAATATCGCCGGCAATATTATACGCAATACCACTTCCTTTTTCTTGTGCAGTACCAATCGGAGAAAGGCTGCTGTTAATAAAACGCAAATTCAATCCGAGACCAAGTTCATCGGTAAGCAACGTACCGTAGCCGGCAGTTACTGCAACTTCAAATCCTTTAAATTTACCAATTGGTGTCGGATCTTTTTCACTGGTGATGATGAACTCGCCAAGATTCAGGTATGTAATATCCGCGGCTACTGTTCCGCTAAATTCAGGAACATCCTGTTTGTAATTAAAATAATCATAGAACAAATCTGAAAGATGAAATTGCGGCAGCCAATTCGCATGTGTGATACTTGCTTCACTTCCTTTTTGAAATGCAAGTCCGGCCGGATTCCAATGTATCGCCGACGCATCATCAGCGAAGGCTACGCCGCCTTCGCCCATACCGCTTGCACGAGATGTTGGTGAAATCAAAAGAAAAGGAACAGCGGAAGCTCCGCCTTGCGCGAATGATATCTCAGAGAAACTCATCAGCACAACAACTATCCCCAGCACATGTACAATTTTTTTCATGAAATATTTCCTTAATTGTATGGTAAATAGAATACGTAGTTTTTTAATTTTTTTAACTACTAAGTAACTCACATTGTGAGTTACTCTTTTTGAGAAAAATACGCCGCAGGCGTACTGAACGCGCTACTCAGCGTTATTGTTTATTCAAAAAATCCCCCTAACTCCCTTTTCAAGGGGGAATAAGAGAGAGGAAATCCCCCTTGAAAAGGGGGTGTCCCGATTTGTTTTTTAATCGGGACGGGGAATTCGTTTTTTTTTGGAAATACTGAAATTAGAAAAAAAAATACGCTGAGCAGTTA